>ONGV01000178.1 GCA_900317445.1 uncultured Eubacteriales bacterium
CTTCTTCAATAAGTAAAGATGTAGCATTTTCTCTTACTTCATCATTAAACTCAGAAAAATCTATGTTAACATTTATACCTATGCCAATTAATATATAATTTATACAATCTATTTCACATTTCATTTCTGTAAGAATTCCAGTAAGCTTTTTTCCATTAAGATAAATATCATTAGGCCACTTAATTTCAGCATTTATATTCATATCCCTAAATACCTTAACAAGAGCAGCAGCAGCTACTTGAGTAAGCTTTGAGGATTTCATTGGATCAATTTTAGGTGTTAAAAATAAAGTGAAATATAATCCTCCTTTAAGGGAAGACCACACTCTACCTAATCTTCCTTTTCCACCAGTTTGATTTTCTGCAACTATTACAGTTCCATCAGGTGCAGAACCATCTAAAGTTTTTGCAAAATTATTTGTTGAATCTATTTCTTGAAAATATTTAATTTCTCTTCCAATAAATTTTGTATTAAGCATTTGTGAAATTTCTTCAGGAATTATAATATCAGGAGAGGATATTAGCTTATAACCTTTTCTTGAAACACCTTTAATTTCATATCCAAGGTCTTTTAAGTTTTTTACATGCTTCCATACAGAAGCCCTAGTTATTCCTAAGCGTTTACTTATTTCCTCACCTGACAAAAAGTCATCACTTTCTTTTAACCATTTAATTAATTTATTATCCATAATACTCTCCATTAAAAAATATATTTATTTAACTATAGGTTAAAAACCTTACATTATTTACTCTAGCAAAAATATTATAACATACTAGTAAAAAAAATTAGAAGGTTTTAATAGTAAAAAGCTATCAAATAAAAGAAAAATATTTTATTTGATAGCCTTTAATTTAAATATAAATTTTATTCATAGTTTGATGCAGCTACACCCATTAAAGCTGTTGTATAATCATCATCTTGAGAAATAACCCAGTTATCATCAGAATCTTTAGTAAGATTAATAACACCAGTTCTATCCTCTAAAGTAGCTTTGTTAAGTTCATCAATAAGAAGATTTTGAGCAAATTTTGTTACTTCATCTTCAGAAGCATTTTGAACAGAAGAAGCTTCTGCCATACATCTAGTAAGGTATGAAGAAATAACTGTTTGTAAATTTATTCCCTTTATAGATACATTTACTTTAGCTGTATCTCCACTTATTTCTTCACCTGTTGTTGTAGCTTCTATTTTACTTAAAGCATTAACTAAAGCATTAGCTAAATCTTCATTAACATTATTGTTATTAGAAGAAACAAGTGATGAAAGCATTTCTTTTGTAGTATCATTAGAAAGCTCACTTGAAATATCCTTAAAATGATTATTTACTACATCTTCTGGCGTTTTTGCAGAAGAGCATCCAATTAATAGAAACATTGAAAAAATCAATGTTAAAAGTATTGAAAATTTCCTTTTCATGTTAAATCCCCCAATCAAGTAATATATTACATAATATATATTTTTTGTAACACTAAATATTTTATCATTTAGAAAAAAACTTTACAAGAGTATATGTAAAAATATAACTATTTAAAAGTTTTTCTTTTTTTCTTCTTTTTTATTGAATAACCAAAAGAGCCTAAAGGCTTTGAATTTATACCAAAATATTCACCATGAGAATAACATATTAAGTTAGCTTTATTAAAACAAATTTTTCCATTATCATCAATAAGACTTTCATCAACCTTTATATTAATTATTTCAAGAAGAAACATATCATGAGTTCCAAGAGGAGTTATACTTTTTACTTTACACTCTAAAGCTATTGGAGATTTAGAAATAGATGGAGTAGAAACTTTAACACCATCATCTAATTTAAGACCAAAGTGTTTAATTTTATCTAGTTTTCTTCCAGATTTAACACCACAAAAATCAACTACTTTTACTAAATCTTTTGTAGTAAGATTTACAACACATTCCATAGATTCTTTTATATATTCATAAGAAAGTCTCTCAGGGCGAATTCCCACAGCTAAAGTAGGGGGATTTGTGCATACTGTACTTATCCATCCTACAGTAAAGACATTTATTTTATTTTCTTTATTTTTACATGTTATAAGTACTACTGGTGTTGGATTAAGCATTACACTACCTTTAAAATTAACTTTACTCATAAAAAACTCCTAAATTTTATTACTATATTTTAATCTTCATGTATAATAGCAAATAAAGAAGTTACTGTCAATGTAATTAAAAATTAAGAGTTTATTTTACATAGATGTAAGTTATTTTTAATTATTATGTAGTTGTTATTAGACTTTAGAAATGCTATAATTAACATGTTTTTGAGAAACAAAATATTATAAAGGAACAGGAAGAATAGAAATGGGAAAAAAATTATTAAAAACACTAGCAGCAACTCTTACTATTTCTTTAGTTTCAACATTAGCAACAGTAGTTTCTGCTAAAGCAAGTGAACCTACAATAGTTTCAGAAGCAGCTGTTGTAATGGATTTTGAAACAGGAGAAGTTATTTACGAGAAAAAAGCAGATGAAAAAATGTATTTAGCAAGTACAAGTAAATTAATGACAGCTTTATTATTTGCAGAGTCAAAAACAAAAACAGATACAATTACTTATACAGAAGATGCTAAAGCACAGCCACCTTATACAATAGATAGTGAACAAATGAAACCTTATGGTAAAACAATGCAAGTTGGAGATACCTTAGATGCAGATACAGTAATGAAGGAACTTTTACTTTTCTCAGGAAATGATGCAGCTTATATGGTAGCAGATAGTGTATCAGGAGATAGTGCATCTTTTGTTGATGCTATGAACAAAAAGGCAGAAGAACTTGGATTAACTAGTACACATTTTGAAAATCCTAATGGACTTCCACAAACACAAGGAGATGGAACTTCAAAGGATGTAAACTATTCTACAGCTTATGAATTGGCAATAATAGCAAGAGAAGCATTTAAAAATCAATGGGTTCAAGAAACTATGCAATTAAAAGAAGCTGATGTTGTCCTTCCAGGAGATACAAGAATAAAAATAGAAAATAGAAATACAGAGCTTGGTTCAAATGGAAATATTGGAGGAAAAACAGGAGTAACAGATTCTGCTGGAACATGTTTTGCAGGAGTTTATGAAAGAGATGGAAGAAAACTTGTTGGAGTAGTTTTAAAATGTGACCGTAATGACAATAATAAAAGATTTGAAGATTTAAAATCAATGATGGATTATAGTTATCCACTTGAAAAGGAAGTTTTTAAATCTTCTGGAGATGAAGTTGGAACTATGGACCTTGAATATAAATTATTTGGATTCTTTGGACCTACAAAGAAAGTTTCAACAAAAATAAATCTTGCACAAGATGTTAAGCTTTATAAAAATTCTATAAATGATACTGCAGAAATAAAGCTAAACAATACAGAAGAACAAAGTGCATGGAAAGTTGCTTCAAATAAAGAAGTAAACTTAACTGTTAGCGTAAAAGAATATACTGAATCAGTAAAAGGAAATGTAGATATTACTGTAGGAACATTAATAAAAGCTAACATTTTAATATATGGAGCTATAGTATTAGCTTTCATAGTAATAATTGTATTAATTATATTCATAATTAAATTAATTTCAGATAGCACAAGAAAACGTAAAAAAAGATATTAATACTAAAAAAAGTGGTTATTTTTCTACAAACAGAATAAATAACCACTTTTGTTTTATATATAATAATTAATTTGCTTATTAAAATCTTAAGTCTTTTATTTTATGAAGCAGTGACGCAAGAGCCTATGGACTAAAACAGCTGAATAACATAAAAAACTTAAGATTTTTTAGTATTGCTCAATATTATTTATTATTTTTAAAAGTATCTATAATATGTTTTTTAGCTTTTAATTCAAAGGTATCGTCTAAAGGTTCTAGTTCAATATCTTTATTATATTTTTTCTTTAAAGCTATTTTTATAAGTCTATCTGCAAGTTCTGGATTTTTTGATAAAAGGGAACCATGGAAATAAGTACAATAAGTATTTTTATATACACAACCTTCTTCATGGTCTTCTCCATTATTTCCATAACCTACAATACATTTTCCTAAAGGCTTTAAATTGTTTATATAAGTTCTTCCAGAATGATTTTCAAAACCAACATATGTTTCATCAAATTCTTCATTATAGATTATAGTGTTTCCAATAAATCTAGTATCTCCACCTTCTGTATGTATGTCTAATATATGAAGCCCTTCAAGTTTATCTCCATTAGGAGCTCTATAATAGTTTCCAAGAAGTTGATAGCCACCACAAATAGCTAAAAGAACTTTACCATCTTCAACATATTTTGTAAGAGCTTCTTTTTTGTTATTTTTTAAATCCTCAGAAACAATAGATTGTTCATAGTCTTGTCCACCACCAAAGAAGACAATGTCCATATTATCACCATTAAAATCATCATTTATAGATATATCAATTATATTTACCTTTATATTTCGTTGTTCTGCTCTATGCTTTAATATTAAAATATTTCCTAAATCTCCATAAACATTTAGAAGATCGGGATATAGATGACATATATTTAATTCCATTTGTAATCCTCCCTATTAAACTACCAAAGCTTTTTTATGTAGCCTTTTGAATATAAGAATTTTCTATAATTAATCATAGCTGTATAGGTTGCTAGTATATATATATTGTTACTTTTACTAGCTTTAAGCTTTTCTGTTAATTTTTCATAATCTTCTTCAATAATAAAGCTTTCTTTATTAAGGCCAGCAGTTTTAAGTCTTACTGCCATATCATAAAGTCTTATTCCAGATATAAATACATCTTCTATTGGAAGAGAAGAGAGTTTTTCAAAATTTACATCCCATATCCAAGAAACATCACGACCATCAGCATAATTATCATTTAACATAAATAAAGTAGAGAAATTTTCTTTATTTAAGCATAAAGTGTCAAGAGCTTGATTATATCCTGCTGGGTTTTTTACTAAAATAATTTGTACATTTTTATCTTCTATTTGAATTTTTTCTTGACGACCAAAGCTTGAGTCTACTTTACCTAAGGATGAAGCAATAATGTTATTTTCTATTCCAGATTCACTTGCTATTGAATATGCACATAAACCATTATAAATATTATAAACTCCAGATTGACTTATAGTGACTTCATTTCCATTTATTATTACAGTAGAAGAATTAGGAGTTTGATCTATAATCCCTTCCATTTTATATTTTAATTCTGGACGTTTATAGCCACATTCTGTACAATAATAATCTCCTAAATGATTATAGGTAACAAAATTATATTTATAAGGAGCTTTACACACCTTACAGAATTTAGCATCTGCATTAATATCAATAGTATTATTGTCATTAATAGGATTTGAAAAGCCATAATAAACCTTTGGATTTTTAACATCTAAAACTCCAAATAAAGAATCATCACCATTTAATACAAGAGTTGATGATGGAACTTTATGTACTCCTTCTAGAATTTTTTCAAGAGTAGTATAAACTTCACCATATCTATCAAGTTGGTCTCTAAATAAATTTGTTATTGTTATAATTTCTGGAGTAATATAATCAGTAACAAATTTAAGATTTGCTTCATCAACTTCTATTATTGCATAACTATCTTTATTGCTTTTTGAAAATCTGTAGTTATCAATGAAACAAGAAACTATTCCTCTAAAAAGATTTGCCCCTGTATTATTTGTTATTACTCTATATCCTTTATTTTTAAAGATATTAGTAATCATGCTTGTTGTTGTTGTTTTTCCATTAGTACCAGTAACCAAAATAACTTTATAATCCTTTGCCACAGTAGAAAGGATTTTTCTATCAAACTTTAAAGCAACTGTTCCAGGGAAGGTAGAGCCACCCTTAAGAATATGTTTTGATAAAAATATTGTTGTTTTTCCTGCTAGTATACTAAAAAAAGATTTAATGTTAATTTTTCTCACCACCTGAAACTATATTTGTATTCTTACCTAAAATAAAAATTTTATTCATAACAAATAAAATTTTTATTTAACATATATACTATTTTGCTAATAGTATAGCATAAAATTTTATTTTAAACTTAAAAAAATATTAAAAATCCCTATATAATAAGAAAAATGAAGTAATTAAAAATTATTTATAATAAAATTTTATTGATTTTTAACAATACTATATAAATAGTATTGATATAAAAAGTAGATTTAAATAATATTTGATGTTAAAATATATAATTGAAAAAGTAAATATTATAAAAGTGGGGAAATTTATGAATAAATTTTTTAAAAATGTAAAAAATAATAACATATTTAAAAAAATAAACTTTCAGAAAATAAATAATGTAATTAGAAATTTAAATTGTAAATATAAAAAGAGTTGTGAAAAAAATAAGGAATTACCAAGCATAATAACAATTGGAGCATCAATGATTTTTGTGGTAGTATTAGCTTTAGTTCTTACAAGTAATACTCCAACAAATAAGGAAGTAATAACAGAATCTACTACAATAAATATAGCTAAAAACTTAGGAGAAGAAAATTTTTATATAGGAGAATATGATAAAGCCATTAAAGAATATGAAAAACTTAATAGTGAGGAAAAATGGCCATTATATGAAGTTAAAATGGCTGAAGTATGTTCAGTTAAAGGGGATTATGATAGAGCAAGTAGTCTTATAGATGAAGCTTATGAAAGACGAAACAACTTAATAGAAAATGATAAAGATGGAAAGTATAAAAAAGAAGATGCAGAACTTGGAAATTACATAACCTTAATATCATTATTTGATGGTAACGATAAAGCTGCATTAGAATATGGAGAAATCTTTTTGAAAGAAAATCCAGATAATAAAACACTTCAAAGAACAATGTTTACAGTCTATTTATTATTAAAAAATGAAAATAAAGCAATAGAAATTTTAGAAAAATATGCTGTAGATGAAGAGGATTCTTATGACTTAGCATTATATGCAAGAATGAATATGTTAGTTGATAAGTGGGATGAAGGCTTTGAATATTTAAAAAAAGCATGGCATTTAAATAAAGATGAAGTAAAGGTTTTTGATATAATTTCTCAAGAAGCTTCATATAATCAAGATGGAATAATTGAAAAATTAACAAATTTATCTGAAAAAGAGCCAAAAGAAGTTGCTTATAAAGCATGGCTTGTAAAGTGTTATTCAATGTCTGAAGAAACTATGAGTAAGGCAGAAAAACTTTTTAAAGAAATTAAAAAAGAAGATTTAGGAGAATATGTTTTTAACACTGTAGTTGCTAAAATATATCAGCATAGAAAAGAAGATGTAAAAGCTAATGAACTAATTAGAAATGTATTATTTGAAGAAAATTTAATAGGCTATCAAACAACAGCTTGGTATTATTATAATAAAGAAAATTATGATAAAGCTATTGAATATTGCAAAAAAGGTATTTTAGAAAATAGTGAATATCCTGATAATTATGGTTTTTTAATGGCAGATATAATGATAAAAAAAGAAGAGCCTAACCTTGCAGAACCTTACTTTAGAACAGCTTTAGTAAAAGAACCTTTTAACTATAATATAATGCTTAAGGTAGCAGATTATTATGAATATACAATGAATAATTTAGAAAAGGCTTATGAATATTTAAATTTGGCATCCCTAATTAAACCAAATAATGTTGATATTTATTATAATATGGCAATGGTAAAGATTGATTTAAAAGAAAGTGATAAGGGAATAGAATTAATTAATAAATGTATTTCATTAGATGAAGAAAATGAAAAGTATCATAGAACTTTAGGAACAATATATTTAGAGGAAGGTAATAAAGAAAAAGCTCTTGAAGAAATAAGAAAAGCTTATAATATTAATAATAA
Organism: uncultured Eubacteriales bacterium; assembly: GCA_900317445.1. GTDB lineage: Bacteria > Bacillota > Clostridia > Clostridiales > Clostridiaceae > Clostridium. The sequence continues at coordinate 7,801 of ONGV01000178.1, forward strand.
CGATATATTAACTCTTAATAATGCTGGATGCTATTATATATCAGTTGAAAATAATATAAGTCGTGGATATGAAAATATTAAAGGAGCTTATGATAGAATTTCAAATAGTACAGATAAAGAAACTAAAAAATATATAACTAAAAATTATGAAAAAGCTAAAGCTTTATATGATAAATATAATAATGACAGTGATGCTAAATTTGAAATACCAGACTTACATTTATTTTATTAAATATTTTATAAAAAAATAATATATATATCTAGACAAATTTAAAGGTTAAAGTATAATTGTCATTAATGATTATAAAAATAATAAATATGCTATGCATAAAATGGGAAAGTGAGGGAATACAGTTTTGGATTTTTTATTTATTTTTAAGGCTATAATAATAGCTATTGTAGAGGGCTTAACAGAGTTTATACCAGTTTCATCTACAGGACATATGATTTTAATTGGAAGTTTAATTAATTTTTCAGGAAATACAGAAACTTTAAAAATATTCTGTGATATGTTTGAGGTGGTAATACAACTTGGAGCAATACTTGCAGTTGTAGTTTTATATTGGAAGAAAATTAGTGAAAGTGTAGTTGAATTTTTCAAATATATATGGAATGAAATATATAAGCTTATCACAAAAAAATCTTACTTTAAAGAAGGAGAAGAAGGAAAGGTAGGATTTAAATTTGGAATAAATGTAATAGTAGGAAGCATTCCTATGGGAATAGTTGGAGTTACATTTTACAGTAAAATAAAAAGCTTATTTAATCCTAATGCAGTTATAATTGGATTAATAGTTGGAGGTATTCTTCTTATTGTTATAGAAAATACTTTTAGAAAAAGAAAAAAAGCTGTTAAAGATATTGATAAAATAACTCCTATAAGAGCATTAATAGTTGGATGTTTTCAAGTTTTAGCAGTATGGCCTGGAATGTCAAGAAGTGCTTCTACAATCATGGGAGGATGGATAGCAGGATTATCAACTCCTATAGCAGCAGAATTCTCATTTTTCTTAGCTATTCCAGCTATGGTAGGTTCTTCTGCAAAAGACTTATTTGAATATGATTATTCAATAATGAATGGAACTTTATGGATAGCATTAATAGTTGGCTTTATAGTAGCATTTATAGTTTCAATAATAGTAATGGAAAAGTTTGTTGCTTTCTTAAAGAAGAAACCAATGAGAATATTTGCTATATATAGAGTATTAGTAGGAATTGTACTAGCTATTTTAGTTTTAACAAAAGTAGTAATTTTAACTTAAAAATTTAATTAATTTGTGTAAAAGTTGTTTTTTAAGATTATTCATTTCTTAAAAAACAACTTTTTTATTTGTTTAAAACTAAAGTAAAAAATTTTTAAATAATATAAGAAAAAAGAGAGAGAGGAAGAAAAAAGATATTAGACTTTGTGATTCTAAGAAAAAATATAAAAAATTGGATAAAATATACTTTGATATTTAGTGAATTTATGGTAATATAAAAATAGAATAAATTTTTTAATTTTTAAAGTTTTCAAAAAATTTAATTAATTCTAGTGTATTTTAAAATATTCACTAGAAAACACTAAAGGGTTTTATGTAAACAGTATCATAGGTGAGGAGGATTATAAATATGGCAAAAGAAATTAAAAAAATAGCACTATTAACCGGAGGCGGAGATTGTCCTGGTTTGAATGCAGTAATAAGAGCAATAACAAAAACAGCAATATTAAATTACGGATATGAGGTTATTGGATATAAATTTGGATATAGAGGGCTATACAATAATGATTTTATTCCTTTAACACTAGATAAAGTTTCAGATATTTTAAGTAAAGGTGGAACAATTTTATATAGTTCAAATAAAGATAATCTATTTGATTATCAAGTTGAGGAAAATGGAAAAATAGTTAAAAAAGATGTTTCTGATGTAGCAGTAGAAAATATGAAAAAAGAAGGTGTAGATGTTCTTTTTGTTATAGGAGGAGATGGAACATTAACTTCTGCAAGAGATTTTGCAAGAAAAGGTGTTAATGTTATAGGAGTTCCTAAAACTATTGATAACGATTTAGCTTCAACAGAAGTAACATTTGGATTTAATACATCAATTGATATAGTAGCAGAAGCATTAGATAGACTTCGTACTACAGCAGAATCTCATCACAGAGTAATGATTTGTGAAGTTATGGGAAGAAATGCAGGATGGATAGCTTTAGAAGGAGGAATTGCAGGAAATGCAGATATTATATTGTTACCTGAAATTCCATATGATTTAAATAAAATAGTTGAAAAAATAGAGGAAAGAAAAAAGGAAGGAAAACTTCATACAATAATAGTAGTTTCTGAAGGAGCTAAACCAAAAGGTGGAGATATTACTGTTGCTAAAGTAGTAGCAGATAGTCCAGACCCAATAAGATTAGGTGGAGTTGGAAATAAAATAGCAGAGGACTTAGAAAAGATGTTACCAAAACAAGAAGTTAGATGTACAGTTTTAGGTCACCTTCAAAGAGGTGGAACAACATGCACTTATGATAGAATTTTATCTACAAGATATGGAGCAGCAGCTGTAGAATTAATGAGAGAAGGCAAGTTTGGAAGAATGGTATGCTTAAAAGGTGACACAATAATTTCAGATAGCCTTGAAAATGTAATAGGACAAAAATCAAAATTAGTAGATCCAAATGGAGAATTAGTAACCATATCAAGAAAAATGGGAATTTCTTTTGGAGATTAAGAATAAAATAAGTAATAGGAGTTATTGGAGGAATAGAATATGAAAGAAATAAAAAGATACTTAGAAACAAGAATAGGAAAATATAGCTTCTTTTTTGAGGATTTAGAAAGTGGATTTACTTATGGATATAATGAACATGAAGAAATGACAGCAGCAGGATGTATGAAACTTCCAATAGCAGTTTCTGTAACAAAAGCTGTAGAAGATAAGAAAATAGATTTTTTAAATAAAATTCCTATAGAAAAAGATGATAAAATATATGGAACAGGAATAATTCATGAATTTGAATCAAGAGAATATACAATTTTTGAACTTATGGTTGCAATGCTTATACAAAGCGATAATACAGCTGCAAATAAGCTTATAGATATAATTGGAATGGATAATATAAATAAAGATATAAAAGAAATGGGATTAAAAAATACCATTCTTAACAGAAAAACTTCAGATGAAAGAATTCCAAGAGTAGACATAGAAAATATTACAAGTGCTTATGATTTATCAAAGATATGGAAAATACTTTGTGAAGGCTCTTTCCTATCAAAAGAAAATAGCACAATGCTTATAGATATTTTAACAAGACAACAGATAAAAAATAAGCTAGCATTATATATTCCAGATGATTTAAAGTTTGAAATTTCAAGTAAAACTGGAGATAAAAAAGGAGTAGAAAATGATACAGAGCTTGTTCAAATACCTAAAGGAAAATTTATTTTTACAGTATTATCAAGTGGAATACCTAATAGTGTTTATGGTACAGTAACTCTTGCAAAATGTGGTAAAGTTATGTGGGATAATATTGTAAGTAAATGGGGTTAAATTGATTCCTCCTAATATATATTAAATAAAAAAAAGCATCTTTAATGAGGTTTAAATATTTCATTAAGGATGCTTTTTATTATGAAAGATTATATAAAATTATATAAATTTATATAATTTTATATAAAAAATCATTGTAAGATATTAACAATAATGATAAAATATTCTTAAAGCTTAATATAAAATGTCCTTGGAGGTTTAAATGGAAAGGTTAAAGGATTTTTCTGAAATTACTACTAAAGAAGAATTATCAGAATTAGCTTATAAACTTTGGAAAGTTAGCAGTGATGAATATAAAGATAAATTATCAAGCTTTCAAGAACAAATTAAAAGTCTGTATAGTGAAGCTATGAAGTATAGAAGGATACATTGTGCTATAGCAGGAGAAATTGCTATAAAAATTTATCTTAAAAGGCAAGGATTAAAAGGGGGAGAGGAAAATGAATTAAATAATGAATTAAAACTTCTTTATTTTGCTACTTTAATTCATGATATAAAAAAATTTGATAGAAAACATAGTAAAATAGGAGCTAAATGGATAAATATTAATTTGAAAAAATATATAAATATTAAAGAAGGTGAACTTGAAGAGATATGTAATTTAGTAAGATATCATAAAGGGTCAATTAATGAATACAATAATGAACTTTTAGAGATTTTACAAACCTCTGATGAAGAAAGTAAAAAGATTGAAAAAGAATTTTTTAAAATAGTAAATATAATTTAGTCTTAGCATAAAAACATAAAATCTAGACTTTTATATAAAATTCTTTTAATATATAAATCTAAATAATTTTCTAAATAAAAAAATAAGTAATATATTAAATTTTACCCAAAAATATATATATTATACATTTATCTTTTATAAATTAAAAAAATAGTGTATACTAATTTGTATAAAAAATAGAAAATTAATTTAGAGTATTAATTAAGGAAAATATTATTAACTGATAGGAGTGATTTTATGTTATGTGCATTAATAATGGCTGGGGGAAGAGGAACTAGGTTTTGGCCTTTGTCTACGGATGAAAAACCAAAGCAATTCTTGAATCTTATAGGGAATGAAACTATGATTCAAATGACTGTAAATAGAATAAAACCAAGCATACCTTTAGAAAGAATATTTGTATGTACAGGTAAAAAATATGTGGATTTAGTTAAGGAACAACTTCCAGAACTTCCAGAAAGAAATATTATAATAGAACCAGAGGGAAGAAATACAGCACCATGTATAGCTTTATCTGCTCTTATTATAGAAAGATATTATAAGGATGCTAAAATGGTTGTACTTCCAGCAGACCACTTAATAAAATATGAAGGTAAATTTAGAAAGGTTTTAGCTAAAGCAGAAGAGTTTGTAGATTTAAATAAAAAAGCTATTCTTACATTAGGAATGGAGCCAAGCCGTCCAGAAACAGGATATGGATATATAAAATGCGCACAACAGGTTTATTCTTCAGATAATGTTGTTGTTAAAAAGGTTGAAAAGTTTGTTGAAAAGCCTAATATGCAAAAAGCTAAGGAATATTTAGCAGATGGAAGCTATCTTTGGAATGGAGGTATGTTTGTATGGAATTGTTCTAACATAATAGAACAAATAAAAAAATACTCTCCAGATACATATGAAGCTCTAAACAAAATAAGCAACATAGAAGAGAAGGATATTCAATCATTTATAGATGAAAATTATAAAAATACAGAAGCAACTTCAATTGACTATGCAGTTCTTGAAAAATCAGAAGATGTATATGTTATTCCTAGTGACTTTGGATGGGATGATGTAGGAAATTGGGAAGCAATAGAAAGATATAGAGAAAAGGACCCATTTGGAAATATTCTTATGGGATTAGCTACAGTAGATAAAGATGGAGAAGATAACCTTATAGTAGCAACAAATACAGAGGTTATTATAGATGGGTTAAATGGAATTTATGTCATTGAAAATGATGGAAAAATAATTGTTGGGGACAAAAAGAACATTGCTCATATAAAAGAATTAAAAGAATTAATAAGAGATAATAACAAATAAATTTATAAAAATGATTTTGTTTATTTTATATGTGCTTTATGATAAAATATATGTTAGTTATGAGTTCCCATAAATTTTAGGAGGGAAATCATTGCAAGAACAAAGTTTGAATCTTAAAGGTATATTAAAAATATTAAAAAAGAGGCTGTTTTTAATTTTAATAATTACAATAATAACAACATTATTTTCAGCCATACTAACATATTTTGTTATTAGGCCTCAATATCAAACTAATGCAAAACTTTTTATAGGTATGCCTACCATGAAAGAAAATGGACAAGGAAATTCTTCTTGGGATTTTTCATACTATACACAACTAATGAAGCCATATTCTGAAATAATAAAATCAGATAATTTAATAGAAAGAGCAATAAAAAGAGGAAATTTAAAGGTATCTTCTCAAGCTTTAAGCAATGCTTTAATAGTTAATGTAGGGGAAGGACAAGTTATGACTCTTAGTATATATACAAGTGGACAAAAAGATGGAGTAAAAATTTTAGATGCAGTAATAGATGAATTTATAGATATATCTTCTAAGCTTATAGAAAATAGTAATGTAAGTGTTCTTTCTTCTCCTAAGTATCCTAGTTCACCAATATCACCAAATAAATCTAAGAATATTGTATTTGGCTTTGGCTTTGGCTTGGCTTTAGGAGTAGCAATAGTATTAATAATACATTATTTTGATAATTCTATTAAAGGAAAAGAAGACATAGAAGAAAGTGTTGGAATACCATTAATAGGATTAGTCCCTGTATATAATAAAAAAAGAAAAAACAAAAGGAGATTAATAAAAGATGCCTAGTATTTTAGATGATCCTAAAAGCTACTATGCAGAAGCTTTTAGAACAATAAAGACAAATATAAAATATTCTTCAGCAGATAAGCACAAAAAGGTGTTATTAGTAACATCAACAGAAGCAGGGGAAGGAAAGTCTACTATTTCTTCAAATCTTGCACTAAGCTTGTCTCAAGATAATAAGAAGGTTATAATAATAGATGGAGACTTAAGAAAACCAAGTGTTCATAAGCAATTTAGAATAAGTGGAAGTGTAGGATTAACAGAATTATTAATAGGAGAACAATCTTTAGAAAACATAAAACATAAAATAAATCCATATTTAGATGCTATAACTTCAGGACACATTCCTCCAAATCCAGCTGAACTTTTAGCTTCAGAGGAAATGGAAAAACTTATAAATAAATATGGAGTTATTCTTGTAGTTAGATATGAAAAAACTAAAAAGGAAAATCTTTTAAGTTGCAAAAAAATGATAGACCAAGTAGGAGGAAATACAATAGGAGTAGTATTAAATGGAATAGATGAAAAAAGAGGAAAGTATTACTATTACTATTAAAAACATGATTAAAAAGGTGGAGATAATATAATGATAACTTTAGATGAGGGGACACAAGATTATATAAAAGAGTTTAAGATAAAAGAAAAGCCAGTGTATTCTTTTGTAAAAAGGGCCTTTGACTTTGGGGCATCTTTAGTGGGGTTAGTTTGTTTAAGTCCAGTTTTATTAGCTACTGCAGTAGCTATAAAGTTAGAATCTGAAGGACCTGTAATATTCTCACAGGATAGAGTGGGTTTAAATGGAAAAAAGTTTAAAATGTATAAGCTTAGAAGTATGGTTTCAAATGCAGAGGAGCTTAAAGAAAAGTTATTAGAACAAAATGAAATGTCAGGTCCTATGTTTAAAATGAAGGATGACCCTAGAATAACTAAAGTTGGAAAATTCATAAGAAAAACATCAATAGATGAATTACCACAACTTATTAATGTTTTAAAGGGAGATATGAGTTTAGTTGGACCTAGACCAAGCCTTCCTAAAGAAGTTAAACAATTTGAACCTTGGATGTATGAAAGACTTCAGGTAAAACCAGGATTAACATGCTATTGGCAAGTTTCAGGAAGAAATAATATTGACTTTGAAGATTGGATGAAGCTTGATGTAAAATATGTAAGAGAAAGAAGTCTTTTAGGAGATTTAAAGCTTGTGTTTAAAACTTTCTTTGTATTATTTGGAGATAAAAATGCACATTAAAAAAAATACTCTTTAAAAATTTTACTTGGGGTATTTAATATAAAAAACAAAATATTGTATTTAAGGAGAGATTTTTAAGATGAAAATAGTAGTAGCAGGAACAGGCTATGTAGGATTAGTAACAGGGGCATGCCTTGCAGAAGTAGGACACAATGTAAC
>ONGV01000174.1 GCA_900317445.1 uncultured Eubacteriales bacterium
ATTTAGATTAGGAAAAGAAGATAACTTCTGGGAACATGGTGCAGGTCCTTGTGGTCCTTGTACAGAAATACACTTTGATAGAGCAGATAATCTTCCACCAGTAAAAAATGCTGAAGAATTTGTAAAAGCTGGAGATGAAGATAGAGTAATTGAATTCTGGAACCTTGTATTTACTCAATTTGATGGTGATGGAAAAGGAAATTATGAAAAACTTGAAAGTACTAATATAGATACAGGTATGGGACTTGAAAGAATTGCAACTATAATGCAAGGAGTAAATAATATATTTGAAATAGATACAGTTAAAAATATATTAGGAAAAGTATGTAGCCTTTCTAACACTAAATATGGGGAAGATGCAGCTAAAGATGTATCTTTAAGAATAATAACTGACCATGTTAAAAGCGTTACTATGCTTATAGCAGATGGCGTAGGACCAAGTAATGAAGGAAGAGGATATGTTTTAAGAAGATTATTAAGAAGAGCTGCAAGACATGGAAGACTTTTAGGAATAAAGGGATTATTCTTATCTGAAATAGTAGACTCTGTAGTTGAAAACTATGGTGAAGCGTACCCAGAACTTAGAGAAAAGCAAGAATACATTAAAAAGATGGTTTCCTTAGAAGAAGAAAGATTTAATGAAACTATAGATACAGGACTTTCAATTCTTTTAGGATATATTCAAGAATTAGAAAAAGAAAATAAAACAGTTTTAGATGGAGACAAAGCATTTAAGCTTTATGATACATATGGTTTTCCTTATGAATTAACAGAAGAAATATGTGAAGAAAAGGGATTAACCATAGATAGAAAATCTTTTGATGAAAACATGGAAAATCAAAGAGTAACTGCAAGAAATGCAAGAGGTGTATATTCTTACATGGGTGCAGAAGAAACTCCAATAAATAAAATTGAATCTGAAATAAATACTGAATTTGTTGGTTATACTAAATTAAAAGAGGAAGCTTCAATATTAGTTTTAGCTACAGATAAAGAATTTAGAAAAGAATTAAATGCAGGAGAAACTGGATATATAGTTACAGATAAAACTCCTTTCTATGCAGAAATGGGTGGTCAAGTAGGAGATAAAGGAGAAATCTACTCTGAAAACTTTAAAGCAGCAGTATTTAATACAAAGAAAAATGTTGGTGGAAAAGTAATTCACTATGTTAAGATATTAGAAGGAACTGTTAAAGAAGGAGAAAAGGTTACTTTAGAAGTAAATGCAGCAAGAAGAAATAACATTTGTAAAAACCATACAGCAACTCATATGCTTCAAGAAGCTTTAAAAGAAGTAATAGGAGACCATACTCATCAAGCAGGTTCTTATGTAGATGATGAAAGATTAAGATTTGACTTTAACCATTTCCAAGCATTAACTGCAGAAGAAATTGAAAAGGTAGAAAATATAGTTAATGAAAAGATAATGGAAGTTTATGGAGTAGAAACTAAACTTATGACTTTAGAAGAAGCTAAGAAAACAGGTGCTATGGCATTATTTGATGATAAGTATGGTGACAAAGTAAGAGTTGTATGTGTTGGTGAATTCTCTAAAGAATTATGTGGTGGAACTCATGTAAAGAATTCAGGAGAAATTGGATTATTTAAAATATTAAGTGAAACTGGTGTAGCTGCTGGTATAAGAAGAATAGAAGCAGTAACAGGTTTTAGTGCTATAAAGTATGTAGAAGAAAAGCAAAAGCTTCTTAAGGAAGTATGTCAAGCATTAAAGTGTAATGAAAAAGATGTTATTTCTAAGATTTCACATCAAGGTGCAGAATTAAAAGAAAAAGAAAAAGAAATTTCAGAACTTAAGAGTAAGCTTACAAGTGGAGCAGAAGATGAAATTTTAAATTCTGCAAAAGAAGTTAAAGGAATAAAGGTTGTTTCTTATGCTGTTGAAGGTGTAGATGGAAATGCTTTAAGAGATTTAGCAGATAAAATAAGAGATAAAGTAGGAAGTGGAGTTGTAGTACTTGCAAGTGCTTCTAATGATAAAGTTAATTTAGTAGCAATGGCAACTAAGGATTCTTTACAAAAAGGAATTCATTGTGGAAAGATTATAAAAGAAGTTGCATCTATTGTTGGCGGAGGCGGAGGAGGAAGACCAGATATGGCTCAAGCCGGTGGTAAAAATCCAGAAAAGATAGCTGAAGCAATAGAAAAATCATATGAAATAATTGAAAATTTAGTTAAGTAGTATACAAAACTTATAAATTAATGTATACTTAAATAAGAAGTAAACGAAAATTTTCCTTAGCAATTTATGTAAGGGGGTGAGCTGCTAAGAGGCAGCATTGATTATGAACGATAATAATGATAATATGGAATACACAATGCAGTTTGATGTAGCTAAAAATAGAGAAGTTTTAACAAAAACAATTTTAACAGAAGTTTATAAGTCTTTAAAAGAAAAGGGTTATAATCCTGTTAATCAACTTGTAGGTTATCTTATGTCAGGAGACCCTACTTACATCACAAATTATAACGGAGCAAGGGCTTTAGTAAGAAAACTTGAAAGAGATGAAATTCTCGAAGAAGTAATAAAATCTTATTTAGACATAAAATAAAAAGGTGCCCGTTTAAGGGCATCTTTTTAACATTTATAGGAGTACTATATGAGAATATTAGGTTTAGACATAGGTCAAAAGACTATCGGTTTAGCAATTTCAGATCCATTAGGTTTAACAGCCCAGGGTCTTACAACTATACGTAGAAAAAATAAACAAAGTGATATAGAAGAATTAAAAAAGGTATGTAAAGAGTATGAAGTGGAAACACTAGTAATAGGCTTACCTAAGAATATGAATAATAGTATTGGTTTTGCAGGTGAAAAAATACAAGAATTTGCAGAGTTAATTAAAGAAGAAATAGGATTGAAAATAGAGTTCTGGGACGAAAGACTAACAACAGTTGCAGCTCACAGGGCTATGCTAGAAGCGGACCTTTCAAGAGGAAAAAGAAAAAAGATAGTTGATAAGGTTGCAGCTACATATATATTACAAGGTTATCTAGATAGACTTTTTAACATGAAATAAAAATAATAAAGGAGAGATTAATTTATGATGGAAGAATTAGATTACATCACATTATTTGATGAAGATGGAAATGAAGAAAAAATGGAGGTTATAGATTTCTTTAAAATAGAAGATTTAAATCAAGAATATCTAGTTGTTACTCCAGCTGATGTAGAAGTGGATGAAGCTTACTTCTTAAAACGTATTGTTGATGAAAATGGGGATGTAACTTATGAAACAATAGATGAAGAAGAAGAATTTAACATAGTTGCTGAAACTTATGAATTATTAGGTGAAGAATTAGAAGGATTACTTGACAAATAAAATTTTATAAGTTTAGTATATTTATAAAAGATAGTAGGTGTAGAGTATGAGTAAAGAAGTTACTATAGATTATGTAGTTCTTAAGGAAGATTTAAAGAAAAAGGGATATAAGCTTACTCCACAAAGAAGAGCCATTGTAGATACTATTGTTCTTAATGAAGGGAAACACCTAACAGCAGAAGAGATTTATGATGAGGTAAAAAAAGATTGCCCAGAGATAGGGCTTGCAACCGTTTATAGAACAATTTTATTATTAGAAGAAATTGGAGTAGTAAGTAGATTACATTTAAATGATGGATGTAGTAGATATGAACTTGTACACAGTGATGAAGTTCATAGACATCATCATCTTATTTGTAATGTTTGTAATAAGGTTATTGAAGTAAAAGATGATTTATTAGAAGAAATAGAAGTAAGGGTAGAGAAAGAATATAAATTTAAAATAGTAGATCATGCTTTAAAATTTTATGGCATATGTAATGAATGTCAAGAAAAAAATAATGAAGGTAATGAATAAAAGGCAAATTCCTTAAGTAGAAGAGGAAGACCTTTATTCTTTATTTATATATAAAATTTAATAAGGAGGGCATTATGAAAACAGAAAGAGCAAAGGTTAAAATTATACCTCTAGGCGGCTTGAATGAAATTGGTAAGAATATAACTGCTATAGAATATAAAGATGACATAGTAGTTATAGATTGCGGACTAAGATTCCCGGATGAAGATATGTTTGGAATAGATGTAGTTATACCAGATGTTTCATATCTAATAAAGAATCAAGATAAGGTAAGAGGAATATTTTTAACTCACGGACATGAAGACCATATAGGAGCGTTACCTTATGTATTAAAACAATTAAATGTTCCAGTATATGGTACTAAGTTAACTCTTGGTATTGTTGAGACAAAACTAAAAGAACACGGATTATTAAGCTCAACAGAATTAATAAGAGTAAAACCAAGAGATATAATAAAATTAAATACAGTGTCAGTTGAATTTATTAAAACTAATCACTCTATTGCAGATTCAGTTGCAATAGCTATTCATACACCATTAGGAGTTGTACTTCATACAGGTGACTTTAAAATTGACTATACTCCAATAGATGGAGAGTTAACTGATTTTGGAAGATTAGCTGAGCTTGGTAAAAAAGGTGTTTTAGTAATGCTTGCAGATTCAACTAATGCTGAAAGACCTGGATATACTATGTCTGAAAGAGTAGTAGGAGAAAGTTTTTCAAGATTATTTTCAAAAGCAGAAGGAAGAATAATTGTAGCTACATTTGCTTCAAATATTCATAGAATTCAACAAATCATACAAGCTTCTGAAAAACTTGGAAGAAAAGTTGCAGTTTCAGGAAGAAGTATGGAAAATATAGTTCAAGTAGCAATGGAACTTGGATATTTAGAAATGCAAGAAGATACATTAATTTCTATAGACCAAATTTCTCAATATCCTAATGAACAAGTTGTATTAATTACAACAGGAAGCCAAGGAGAGCCAATGTCAGCATTAGCTAGAATGGCTGCTTCAGAGCATAGAAAAATAAATATAGTTGAAGGTGATACTGTAATATTATCAGCTTCACCAATACCAGGAAATGAAAAACTTGTTTCAAGGGTTATAAATCAATTATTTAAAAAAGGTGCAAATGTTATTTATGAATCTTTAGAAAAGGTTCATGTATCAGGCCATGCATGTCAAGAAGAATTAAAGCTTATGCATGCTTTAGTAAGACCTAAATTCTTTATACCAGTACATGGAGAATATCGTCACTTAAAACAACATGCTGAACTTGCATGTAAGGGAGGACTTCCTGAAAGAAATTTCTTATTAATTGAAAATGGTGATGTAATAGAAGTTACTAGAAATTATATGAAGAAAACAGGAACAGTTACTTCAGGTCAAGTATTTGTTGATGGTTTAGGTGTTGGGGATGTAGGACATATAGTTCTTAGAGATAGAAAACACCTTTCACAAGATGGTATTTTAACAGTAGTAGTTACTATTGAAAGACAAACAGGCTGTGTTATTGCAGGACCTGATATAATTTCAAGAGGATTTGTATATGTAAGAGAATCTGAAGGACTTATGGATGAAGCAAGAGAGCTTGTAAAGAATATTTTAGATGACTTCCAAGAAAGAAATGTTACTGATTGGTCAACTTTAAAATCTGGAATGAGAGATGGCTTAAGAGAATTCTTATATGAAAAAACTAAGAGAAAGCCAATGATATTACCAATAATAATGGAAGTTTAATATATAATTTTTTATAGAATAAAAAAATATTATAAAATATTGACAGAATGAAATAGAAAGTATATTATTAAAAAAGGTGAAGATTGGGTACGAAAGTATCCAATTTTCTTTTGGAAAAAATGATTTATAGGTTTACATATTTTTAATATAAATTTTTGGAGGCAAAATAGTATGGAATTAATAAAAAGGGAAGATATAAGAAATATAGCTATTATAGCTCATGTTGACCATGGTAAGACTACTTTGGTTGATGCTCTTCTTAAACAAAGTCATGTTTTTAGAACCAATGAAAAAGTACAAGAAAGAGTTATGGATTCTAATGACATAGAAAAAGAAAGAGGAATAACTATACTTTCTAAAAATACTGCAGTAATGCACAATGGAGTTAAAATTAATATAGTAGATACTCCAGGACATGCCGATTTTGGTGGAGAAGTTGAACGTGTACTAAAAATGGTTGATTCAGTTTTATTAGTAGTAGATTCTTATGAAGGACCAATGCCACAAACTAAATTCGTTCTAAAAAAAGCATTAGAATTAGGATTAAAACCAATAGTTGTAATCAATAAAATAGATAAGCCAGATGCTAGACCGGAAGAAGTTATAGATGAAGTTTTTGACTTATTCTTAGAATTAGGTGCTAATGATGAACAATTAGACTTCCCTATAATATATGCATCAGCTAGAGCAGGATATGCAAGATACAATGTAGATGATGAAAATAATGATATGCAACCTTTATTTGAAACAATAATAAAACATGTAGAATGTCCAGAAGGATATATAGATGAACCATTCCAAATGCTAGTAACTACATTAGATTCAAATGCATTCGTTGGTAAAATAGCAATTGGAAAAATTCATAGAGGAACTGTTAAGAAAAATCAAAATGTTTCATTAGTAACTATGGATGGAACAACAAAGAATTATAAAGTTACAAACCTTTATACATATAATGGATTAAAGAGAGAAGAAGTTAATGAAGCTTCAATGGGTGATATTATAGCTTTAAGTGGTGTAACAGATGCAAATATTGGAGAAACTATAGCAGATTCACAATGCCCAGAAGCACTTCCATTTGTTCATATAGACGAACCAACATTAAGCATGAACTTTATGGTAAACAATTCTCCATTTGCAGGTCAAGATGGTGAATTTATAACATCAAGACATTTAAGAGATAGATTAATGCAAGAATTAGAAACTAATGTTTCTTTAAGAGTTAAGGAAATAACTCCAGAATGTTTTGAAGTGTCAGGAAGAGGAGAACTTCACTTATCAATACTTATTGAAACAATGAGAAGAGAAGGATATGAACTTCAAGTTTCTAAAGCAAATGTTATATTTAAAGAAGAAAATGGAAAGAAATTAGAACCAATTGAATATTTAACAATAGATGTTCCAGAAGAATTTATGGGACCTGTTATGGAAAAGCTTGGACCAAGAAA
>ONGV01000251.1 GCA_900317445.1 uncultured Eubacteriales bacterium
CCTCTTCTTCCAATTCATATTTTATGGGTAAATTTAATTACAGATAGCTTTCCTGCTCTTTCTTTAGGAATAGACCCTTTAGATGAAGATGTAATGAATACTCCTCCACGAAATCCAGAAGAAAGTATATTTTCAGGGTATATGAATTATCTTTTCTTTAATGGACTTATTATAGGACTTATTAGCCTTTCAGCTTTTAAAATTGGTGAAAGACTTTATCCTAATTCACTTATTCATGCACAAACTATTACCTTTTTAGTTTTAAGTATTTCTCAGCTTTTCTTTTCTTTAAATATGAGAAATACAAAAAAATCTATTTTTAAACTTGGATTATTTAAAAATAAATATTTAATTTTTTCAATAATAGTTGGTGTGTTTTTACAATTAATTATTGTTTTTGTTCCTTTTTTATCTTCTGTCTTTAAAGTATATTCTTTAAGCTTTAAGGATTTAGCTATAGTATTTTTAATTTCTTTAATACCCTTTACTTTAAATGAATTATTAAAGCTTACCTTTAGAAAAAAATCTCCTTTATTATAATTTTATGTTATAATTGTTTTCAGTAAATCGTAAATTTTAATGATAAAGGAGATACTATGTTTAATAAATTAGGTTTAAATGAAAATATTATTAAAGGACTAGAAAAGCAAGGTATAACTACTCCTACAAAAATACAAGAGCTTTCAATACCTTGTATATTAGAAAATAAAGATGTTATAGGTGAAGCTTATACAGGTAATGGAAAAACTTTAGCTTTTATTGCTCCACTATTTCAAAAAATAGATACAAATAAAAAAGAAATGCAAGTGCTTATATTAGCTCCAACTCATGAGCTTGTTATGCAAATAGTTTCACAAATTAAACTATTAAGCAAAAACTCTGAAATTTCAGTTACTACTTTAGGGCTTATTGGTGATGTTAATATTGATAAACAAATAAAAAAGATAAAAGAAATAAAACCTCATATTGTTGTAGGTACTCCAGGAAGAATTGCAGATTTAATAAGAAAAAGAAAAGTTACTGCTCATACCTTAAAAACAATAGTTATTGATGAAGCTGATAATCTTTTAGATAACACAAGTAGCCCTACAGTAAAAGATATAATAAAAGCTACAATGAGAGATAGACAACTTTTAGTATTTTCTGCAACAATTAATGATTCTACCTTATCCCTTGCAAAATCATTAATGAAGGAGCCTGAAATTTTTAAAAGCAATGAAAAGATAAGCTTAAATCCTAATATTTCTCATATGTATATTGAAGTTGATAAAAGAGAAAAGTTTGAAACTTTAAGAAAGCTTATAGCTGCTGTAAATCCTGAAAAAGCTTTAGTATTTGTAAATAGAGGTTATGAAATAAATCTTGTTACTGAAAAACTTCAATTTCATAATAAATCTGCCTTTGCAATACATAAAGGGCTTTCAAAAGAACAAAGACAAAATGCTTTAGAAAGTTTTAGAAATGGTAAAATAAATATACTAGTTTCTTCTGATATTTCTGCAAGAGGATTGGATATTCAAGGAATAACTCATATAATAAACTTAGATTTTCCATCTAACCCTAATGAATATCTTCATAGAGCTGGAAGAACTGCAAGAGGAAATAACTTTGGATGTACAATTTCTTTAGTAACATCTAAAGAAAAAGCTGCAATAAGAATTTATGAAAGAGAATTTAATATTAAAATAGAAAAAAAGACCCTAAAACAAGGTAAACTTATTTAAACTTTTAAGAGGATGCAAAAATTTTTAGCATCCTCTTAAAATTTACTCTTTATCCTTTTTATTTTCTTCTTTTTTCTCACGTTTTCTATTAAAGTGAATTATAATACTTAAAGATACCCAGAAAATAACCATTGTTATTAAAAAGCCCTTAGTATTTAAATAATCAGCTGTAAGAACCTTTTTTCCATTATTTGAAGAATTTTTATTATAATCTAATTTATTATTAGTTGTTTTTTCTTCACTTACTTTATTATCATCATTTGAAAGTTTATCTTCATTTAATTTATTATTATCTTCTGAAGGATTTTCTTCATTTGGTTTATTATTATCCTCAAATGGTTTTTCTTCATCTTCTGGCTTATTATTATCCTCAGATGGATTCTCTTCATTTGGTTTATTATCTTCTACTGGCTCTTCTTTTTCCTTAATAAACTCTCTTAAAGTTTCAATTTTTTCTTTATTTTCATCTAGAACTTTATTTTTTTCATCTTGGCTTAAATTATCATAGCTATTTACTAATAATTTAGCTGTATTTAAATATTCTTCTTCATTTTCTTCTATATATTTTTCTAAAAACTTATTTATATCTTCTCCATAGTTAAGGTCCTTTGAAAAAGAAAAGTTTATTACATAACTTGTTTTAGTTTTATCTACTGCCTCACATATAACTTCTATAAAAGGTTTTTCTTCATTAAGTTCTATTTCTTCATAGGCTTCATTGGAATTTTTTTCTATATTATTTATTGAAATTATTTTAGAAAAACTATTACTAGCTTTAAACTTTACTTCCTTTAATGAATCTTTATAATAATAAGGAAGTTCTATATTATATTCTTTGTTATTCTTATTAAATTCTATAACCCTTTCTCCTATTGTTCCTTGAGAAATTGAACTATCATTTGACTTTTTAGTTATAGCCTTTATAGTAAAGTTTCTTGGTTCTGTTTTATCAAATAAATTTAAATCCTCAACAAAATCCTCATTAAATATATAACTTTCTCCTAAATTAACCTTTGCCTTATAAAGATATTCTCCACTTGTATATACTAAACTTTCCTGACAACCTATAGAAGCAGCTTTATTATTAATACTATTATCAATATGTACTCCTACAAGACCTTTTCCTGTTGGAAGTACAAAAGAATTTACATCTGTCTTAATATATCCTGAATAAGGAACAACTCCACTATATAAAGTTACTTTATTTTTAATATCAGGAATATCATTCTTTAAAGGAATATAATATAAATCATAATTTGCACCCTTATTAGTTGTTTGAAATACAATTGAATCTAAAATATTATAATCCTCTGTAAAATCAAAAAGATTAGCTCCATAAAGATTTGTTTCTGGTGTTCCATCTTCTTTGTCAAGTTTAAAGGTATAATCAGCACCCTCTTCATCATGTTGATATAATTTATAATTATTACTAGATTCTTCAGCTTCCATAATTGAATAATTAGTATTATAAATTTCATCTAATAATGTGCTATCTTCATAGGAAATCCAAATATATCCTCCTTCATTTCCTATAGTTCCCCAACTACTTTTAACAAGCCATGCTCCATTATTTTTTATATTACTATTAATACTAAAATTCTCCTTAGGATAATTATCATCCCATCCAACAATTACAATAGAATGATTTGCAGCTCTTCTCTCTCCTGGATAGTAATAAGTTCCTTTAACTTTATCATAATAAAGAGCAGAATGAAAATATCCTGTATAAACTCCACCATAATTAAGTATTGCATTTTTTATGGTTTCTTTATCCTTTTCAAGATAAATTATACTTGAAACATTAAAAGCTGTTTCTGCTTTATTCATATTAATAGGTTTAGATGCTAATTTTGAATATTGAAGAGGAATATCACTTTCAAATTTTGGACCTGCCCAAGCTGTAAAATATCCAAGGGCTATTTGGTCATATCCACCTTTATAAGACTCTCTATGCCATCCATATCCCTCTTCATCAGCAGTTCCCCACCATCTTAAATGTTCTTCTGAAAAATCATAATATTCATCTCTATTTAAGGCTAAATAACTTTCTAATGCTCCTAAACTAGCAAAACTCCAGCATATATCTAAATTACCTTGGTCCTTTACTGAAGTCATAAGATTTAATTTCCTAGGGTCATACTTTTCTAAATGTTCATCTTCTTTAAAATTATTTTTTAAGCTTGTCCCATCTATTATATAAGGAGAAGGCATATTTATTGTTTCTCCTTCACCCCTTTCTACCTTTTCTAAATATTCTTCATAAGCTGGATTATATTCTTTTATTAATTTATAATCCTCTGTTATATCTTTTCCATAAGCTGTTATAGGAATTTGCCCTAAAGTAAGTGCTACAGCTATAACTAAACTTATACCTTTTTTTCTCATAAAAATCCCCCTTTTTAACATTTACCTAAATATTATGTATAAATTAATATTCAACAGATTTTAACATAAGTCCATAAGCTGGTGCTCTTTCTCCTGCCTTTTCTCTATCCATAGAATTTATTATACTTTCTATTTCTAGTGTACTTCTTTTTCCAAGTCCAACTTCAATTAATGTTCCCACAATTATTCTAACCATATTTAACAAAAAGGAATTTCCATTAATCTCTATATCTATCATACCTTTATTTTCTTTTATATCTATATAATTTATTGTTTTTACAGTAGATTTTTCCTTTTTACTTTTTAAATTAGTAAAACTTTTAAAATCATGTGTTCCAACTAAAAATTCTGAAGCCTTTTTCATATTTTCTATATTAAGCTTTTCTTTTATATGATAGGCATATTTTCTTGTAAAGACATCATTATTTTCATTATTATTTATTTTATAAACATAACTTTTTGACTTTACATTATATCTTGCATGAAATCTTAAACTTGCAAGCTTTACTTCTTTAACTATAATATCCTCTGGTAAATACTCTTCTAAATATTCCTTTATTTTTTCTAAAGGCTTTTTTGAATTTGTAGTGAAATTTGCCACAAAATTATTTGCATGAACTCCTGCATCAGTTCTTCCACAACCAATAAGCTGAATTTCTTCATTTGTCATTTTACTTAAAACATTTTCAATCTTTCCTTGAATGGTTGTAATATTTTTACCTTTTTCCTTTAACCTTTGCCATCCATTATATCTAGTTCCATCATATTGTATTATTAATTTTATATTGTTCATTATTCCTCCTTTAGTTTCTTAAAATTATTTTAATTATATCATATATAATAAAAAAAGTGTAAAGTTAACAATCTAATGAAAAAAAGCATAGTGAATATATAATTTCCTATAGAATAGAAAAAAGCAAATTTACCTTAAGATAAATTTGCTCTTACTTTTTATATTATAGGTCAATGACCATTGTCATAAGATCATTTGTTCTCTTTATAAATGTATCTAATTCTTCAGCATTAAGTTCTTTGTTTCCTATAAGTGCTAGGTCAACAATTTGATTAACAATTAAAGATACCTTATCTTTCTTACTTTCATCATCAGCTAAAGAAAGGAGTTTCTTTACTATAGCATTTTTATCATTAATTACTAATGTTCTTTCTTGTGGGAAACTCATTCCTGCCATCATATTTCCACCAAATTGCTTTTGCATTTCTGCCATTCTTCTTGAATATTCAGAAGTTAAAACCATAGCTGGAGTGCTTTCATTTTTTAGACTTTCAACTGAATAGTCTTTCATTTTTTCTCCAATAACATCTTTAAAGACTTTTATTATCTTTTCATTTTCTTCTTTTTTATCCTCTTCATTTTCATTCTTGTCTTTTAAAAGGTCTGATATATCAGAATCAACTCTTGTAAATTTAACATTTTGGTCCTTATATTCTAAAAATGACATAAAGTTATTATCAATTGGAGTGCTTAATATTACTGCATCAATTCCATATTCTTTAAATAACTTAATATATTGTGATTGTTTTTCTATATCACTTACATAAAATACCTTATTTTCATGAGTGTCCTTTGCCTTTTCAAGATAATCTTTTAATGTAACATATTCATCATTTATTGTCTTAAATACAATAGAATCCTTTATCTTATCATAAAATCCTTCATCTCTTAAGCAGCCATATTTAATAAATAATTGTATATCATCCCAGAACTTATTATATTGTTCTCTATCTTTATTAAATATTGAATTTAACTTATCTGCAACCTTCTTAACAATATGTTTAGATATCTTAGCTACTTCTCTATCATTTTGAAGGAAACTTCTTGATACATTAAGAGGTAAATCTGGGCAATCTATAACACCTTTAAGAAGTAATAAGAATTCTGGAATTACTTCCTTTATGTTATCAGCTACAAAGACCTGATTATTAAATAGTTTTACTTGTCCTTCAACTAGTTCAAATTCATTTTTAAGTTTAGGGAAGTATAAAATACCCTTTAAGTTAAATGGATAATCTACATTTAAATGAATCCAGAATAAAGGTTCATCATAGCAATTAAATACCTTTCTATAAAAATCCTTATATTCTTCATCTGTGCATTCAGAAGGTTTTTTAAGCCAAAGAGGATTTGTATCATTTATAGCTTGAGGAACATCTACTACATTTTCCTCTTCCTTTACTTCTTCTCCTGCTTCTTTTTTCTTTTTAATTTCTTCTTCTTTTTTAGCTTTTTCTTCAGCCTTTCTCTTTTCTTCTTCAACATCTACAAAGTAAATTTCTGTTGGAAGGAATGAACAATACTTTTCAACTATTCCTCTTACCTTATATCCATTTAAAAATTCTTCACTTTCTTCATCTATATAAAGAGTTATTGTTGTACCTCTTTCTTTTTTACTATCTGAAGGTGATATTTCATATTCAGTACCACCATCACAAATCCATCTTACAGCTTCTGCTCCTTCTTTATAAGAAAGGGTATCTATTTGAACTCTTTTTGAAACCATAAATGCTGAATAAAATCCTAATCCAAAATGACCTATTATATCATTTCCTTGGTCCATCTTTTCTTTATACTTTTCCATAAAGTCTGCTGCACCTGAAAATGCTACTTGATTTATATACTTTTTAACTTCTTCTTCTGTCATACCAATACCATTATCAGTAAAGGTTAATGTTTTATTTTCTTTATCTACTGTAACTGTAATCTTAAAACTTTCACTAACTTCCTTTGCTTCTCCTAAGGAAATTAATCTCTTTAGCTTACTTACAGCATCACATCCATTACTTATTAATTCTCTTATAAATATATCCTTATCAGAATATAACCATTTCTTTATTATTGGAAAAATATTTTCTGTATCAATTGATATTGTTCCCTTTTCATTACTCATTTATACTCATCTCCTAATTAACCTGCTATTTTGTCTGACAAAATATATTATAATTTTAAAGTCAAAGAAAGTCAAAAACTAATTTTAAAGAAAATCCTTGTTTTTTAAAGGAAATATGACTATTGTTCATTTATTTTTAAATAACAAGAATTTATTAGAAAATTTTATATTCTATAGCAAAATAATATATTCACTATGCTTTTTTTATAGAAAAAAGATTGCCTTTTATTTTTATAGGCAATCTTTTTAACTTAAATCTTTTTTTATTTACTTTCTGTTATAGCAAGGGCAGCAGCACCTAAAACTCCAGCTTTTCCTCCAAGTTCAGCCTTAGCTACCTTACAATGATTATAAATAGGAGTCATACATCTTTCTTCCATAACTTCTGCTATCTTTTCAAAAACTATTGGTCCTGCATTACTTACTCCTCCTCCTAATACTATCATATCAGGGTCAAAGATATTTGCTGCATTTGCAAAAGTTATTCCTAAATAATTTAATGCATTATCTATTATTCTCTTAGATTCCTTATCTCCTTTAGCTGCTTCTTGGAATACTTCCTTAGATGTTACTGTTTCATAATTTTTTAATGAAGTTTTACAGTTACTTTTAGCAGCTTCTCTTCCTCTGTTCATTATTGCTGTTCCAGAAGCTAAGCTTTCAGCACATCCTGTATTTCCACATCCACATCTTGGTCCTCCATTCATAAGAGTCATATGACCAATTTCTAAAGCATTTGCAGTGCTTCCTCTAAATAACTTACCATTAATTATGGCACCACCGCCTATTCCTGTACTTGCAGTTATAAATACCATGTTTTCAGTACCCTTTCCAGCACCAAACATAAATTCACCAAGTGTTGCAACATTTGCATCATTATCTAAGAAAGTTTCTATACCATATCTTTCTTTTATAGGTTTAACTATATTAAAGTTTTTAAATGGAAGATTTGGTGTATAAACAATTAATCCATTAGCTACATCTAAAGGTCCTGGAGAACCTATTCCTATAGCCTTTACTTCTTCTTTATTTGTACCATCAAGTACATAATCTATAGTATCAAGCATTTTTTGAAGAACTGCTAATTCTCCTTTTTCTGCTTCTGTTTCTACTATAACTTCTTTTTTCATGTTACCTTCTAAATCAACTAATGCTGTGTAGATTTTTGTTCCTCCTAAATCTACTCCAATAACATATTTCTTTTCCATTTTTCGGCCCCCTCATACATGCTTTTTTATATTTAACAGGTTTTGTCTATAAAAA
>ONGV01000179.1 GCA_900317445.1 uncultured Eubacteriales bacterium
ACTAGGAGTACCATTTAAAGACTACAATGGAGATTTATCAGCGAGACAATGTGGTTCCGTTGGAGGAGAAATGGTAAAAAGAATGGTGGAACAATACGAAAATTCTATAAAGTAATTGTTCAAAAATAACATATTAAATAATTTTTGTAGTTTTACTAGAAAAATTATTTTTTAGATTTTTTGCCATTCAAAATGAGAGGATGACATTTGGTCATCCTCTTTAAAAATTTACACTAAAGTTTAATATTTTTTATTTTATAGTTTTAAATTCAAAGCCTTTATCTTTAAAATATTGAATTATTTCAGGAAGAGCTTTAACAGTTTCTTCTTTTCCATAAGTATCATGCATTAAAACAACAACACTATCAGCATTAGGACCAAGAGCATCAGTATTTTTCTTTAAACATTCAACTAATCCATTAGCATCTTTTTTAGCACCTTGAGCATCTTCATTTAATGTGTTCCAGTCAATTACTGCATATCCTTTTTCATCAATTATAGGTCTTATACCACTTCTTCCTTCCCAGCTCCAATATCCTCCAGGAAATCTTATAACTCTTGTATTAAAATCATCTCCAAGAACTTCCTTCAAACGGTCATTACATTTATTAATATCAGCCATAAAATTATCAGGATTAATAGTTCTACCTGGATATAAATAATTATAATCATGACTATAAGAATGATTTCCTATAGCATGTCCATCATTAGCTATTCGTTTTAAAATCTCTTTATTTTCTGTTCCTTCATCAATAGATTTTCCAAGAATAAAAAATGTAGCTTTTACATTGTACTTGTCCAAAGTATCTAAAACATTAGGAGTATTTGTAGTTGAAGGCCCATCATCAAAGGTTAAATAAACAACTTTTTTCCCATCAGTTCTAACAGGATAAGTTTTTGTTCCTTTTAATAATCCTTCTGTATTTGCAAAAACTTCTAATGCATCTTCAGCATTAGGGTCATCTTCTAATTTTAGGTATCCATTTTTATTATTTGATTGTGATGGAGAAGAAGTTTCCTCAGCAGTTGAAGTATCATTTAAAGTGGCAGTTGAAGTTTCGTTAGGTCCTTTAGATGATAATTTATTGTCTTTGTTGTTAAAGAAGACTTTAAATATAACTACACCTAAAACCACTAGAATTAATACTAAACTACATAAGGTTATTATTCTTCTTCTTCTGATTTTAGCTTTGTATTCTCTCTTTTTTTCGCTTGATAAATTACTCATTTTTTTCTCCTTAAAAAATAAACTTTCTTTATATATATTATCACTTTAAAATTAATATTCCATAAAAAAATAGATTACAATTTTGTTAACATTTTAGAAGGAAATTTAAAATATAGAAGGAAATTTAAAATATAGAAGGAAATTTAAAATATAGAAGGAAATTATATTTACTTTTTTTAAAAAAGAAAATATGATAAAATCAGAACAAAAATTCTTGGAGGATTTTATTATGAGGAAAGTAAAAATAGTTCATACAGCAGACCTTCATTTTGATACTCCTTTTAATGAAGTAGATGATAAACAAAGAGCAATAAACAAAGAGGAGTTAAAAGAAGTATTTAAAAATATAATTAATTTTTGTAAAGAAAAGCAAGTAGATATTTTGCTTTTAGCTGGAGATATATTTGATAATTTAACTTTAAGTAGAGAAACAATACATTTTATAGAAAATGTTTTTAATGATATAAAAGAAACAAGAGTATTTATAAGTCCTGGAAATCATGACCCATATAACAATAAATCATTTTATAAATTAATAAAATGGCCAGAAAATGTATATATTTTTAAGGATAAATTAGAAAAGGTTTATATAAAAGAATTAGAAACTAATGTGTGGGGAGCTGCTTTTAATGAAAAGTATGTAAGAGAATCTCTTATTAAAGGGTTTTCTCAAAACAATAAGGAAATAAATATAATGGTTATTCATGGAGAAATATCAAGTTCAATAGATAGTAATGAATATAATCCTATAACATTAAAGGATATAAAAGAAAGTGGTATGGACTATATTGCTTTAGGTCATAGGCATAATTTTAGTGGTATATTAAAAGAAGGAAATACTTCTTATAGTTATAGTGGATGTCCCCAAGGAAGAGGCTTTGATGAAAATGGAGATAAGGGTATTATTTATGGTTATGTTGCAAAGGGAGCTGTAGAATTAAATTTTATAAAAACCTGTAAAAGAAATTATGAAGAAATTTATGTAGATGTAAGTAATTCATTTGGATATGAAGAATTAAGGGAAAAAATATTAAATACTATAAAAGAAGAGGATAGAAAAAATAACTTATATAAGATAATTTTAAAAGGTGAAGTTTCGGAAAAATTTCATATTGAAGAAAAAGTATTAAAATCAAAATTAATAAATGATTTTTACTTTTGCAAAATAGTAGATAAAACAAGTATAGCTTTAGATATTAAAGAACTTTCTAAAGGATATTCAGTAAAAAGTATATTTGTAAAGAATTTATTAAAAAAGTTACAAGAAGCAAAAACA
Organism: uncultured Eubacteriales bacterium; assembly: GCA_900317445.1. GTDB lineage: Bacteria > Bacillota > Clostridia > Clostridiales > Clostridiaceae > Clostridium. The sequence goes on from ONGV01000179.1 coordinate 2,505, forward strand.
GATGAGGAAAAGGATGTTATAAAAATGGCATTAAAAATAGGGGTATCAAGTCTTTCAGAAGCTGAGGTGAATATAGATGATTATTAAATCTTTAAAAGTTTATTCTTTTGGAAGTCTTGTTAATAGAGAATTTAATTTTGAAAAGGGATTAAATTTAATATATGGAGAAAATGAAAAGGGGAAAAGTACAATAGAGGCTTTTATAAAAACTATGCTTTATGGATTTTCTCCTAAAAAGATAAATGGAATAACAGATAGAAAAAGATATACTCCTTTTAATGGAAGTAGTATAAAAGGAGAAATGCTTATAGAAAGTAATGGAAAAGATTATATAATACAAAGAACCTTTGGAAATAGGAAAAAAAATGATATTTCAAATGTTATTGATGCTTTAACAGGAGAAAGTGTAAATGAAATTAATTTTGATGAACCTGGAAAAAGTTTTTTGGGAATAAATAGAGTAACCTTTGAAAAAACCTTATATATAAGTCAATTAGGTGTATCTATAGAAAAAGATAAAGAAGAAGAAATAATGGATAGAGTTACTTCTATGTTTGGTTGTACAGAAAATGAAGTACCAATAGAAAAAGCACTAAAAAGATTAGAAGAAATTAAAAAGACCTTTGTTACAGCTAGAGGAGTGGGAACTTTAGATTTATTAAAAAAAGATAGAATGTTTTTATTAGAAGAAAGGTATGAGGGTTATAAAATATCTGAAAAAAATTTAGAATGGGAAAATAAGCTTCTTTTAGAAAAGAAAAAAAAGGAGAAGCTAATTGAAGATTTAAATAAACTTGAGGTTTATAAAAAATATTTAAAAAAGGTTAATCTTCAAAAGGAATATAAAGAAATAACAGATTATTTAATAAAATCTGAAGAACTAAAAAAGAAAGAAAAGGAAATTAATGAAAATTTAAATGATTCAGTAATTGATGAGAAATTTATTGATGATTTAAAAGAAGAAAATAGAAGATATTTAAGTTCTTTAGATATAGTAGAAGAATTAAATCATAAAAAAAATGAAATTGAAGAAAACTTAAAAAAATTAAATGAAGAATTTGAAGAATATAAATTTTTAGAGGTTTTTGGGGATAATTTAAAAGAAAAACTGTTATCTTTAAAATATGAACAAAAAAATTTAGGAGAAAAGGTTAAGTATTTAGAAAATCAACAAAGTATAATTGATGAGTTAAAAAAGAAGAGAAAAGATAATAAGGATAGTTTAGGAAAAATAGCTAATGTAGAAAATTTTCAAGAAAAACTAGAAAACTATTTAATGGAATATGAGAAAAGTCTTAAAGAATTACGTTTTCTTATGGAAAAATATCCTGATGCTAATAGTAATTTAGAACATAAAAAAGTAGTTGGTAATAATAAAATTTTATTAGGTGCAATAATTTTTGTCTTAGGGATGGGAGGTGCATTTTTTACATATCCTTTTTATGGATTTCAAAGTTTAGTTATAGGCTTAGCTTTTGTATTTATAGGAGCAGTTATTATATTTAAGGGAAAAGAAGAAGCAGTAGAAATTAGAATATCAGAAAAAACAAAAAAGGAATTTAATAGATTAAATTCAGATATATCTAATATAGAAAATAGCCTAAGTGAGTACATGAAGAATATAGAAGTAAATAATTATACAGAGCTTATATCAGCTTTAAAAAAATACAAGATATTTATGGAAGAGGATAATAGATTACTTTTAGAACTTCAAGATGTGAAAAAAAGAATTGGAAATAATGATATTGAAAAAAATGTAGCAAAATATAAAAAAAATAATAGAATAATAAACTCAATGAAAAAACTATCTCATTGTAATAATATAGATGAAGTTTTAGAAAAAGTAAAAAAACATGATGATATTAAAGAAAGAAGAAAATCTATATTATCAGAATTAAGTAAAATTAATGAAACTATTAGTATAATGAGTGAAGATATAAGCTTAGTTGAAGAAGAACTTAAGAAAAAGCTTAAAGTTATGGGGATAGAAGTTGATAATCTTCTTGATATAGAAGTATATATTAAAGAATATAAGGAAAAATTAAAAAAACGTGAAGAAATACATGAAGGTTTAAGGTCTATTGAAGAAACCTATAAAGTTTTACTTAAAGATAGGGATATTAATGCTATAAAAGAAGAACTTAAGGATGTTATTAAGGAAAATAATAATTGTATTTATAAATCCGAAGAAGAAATAGAACTAGAAGAAAAAAAGAAATCTAAAGAGCTTTTAGAATGTGAGAAAACAATAAAGGATTTAGAGAATAATATAAATAATAGGCTTATTGGAAAGAGAAGCATTGTGGAAATAGAAGAGGAATTAAATGAGGTAGAAAATAATATAGCTAAAGAAGAAAAAAAGCTAAAAGCTGTTAATTTAGCTTTAGATACATTAACAGATTCTTTTAATGAAATAAAAACAGAAGTGGGACCAGAAATAAATAAAAAAATTTTTAATAACTTTGAATTTTTAACTGGAGATAGGTATAAAGAAGTAAAACTTGGAGATAATTATGAAATGACTGTAAGAGATGAAGAAAATTTGTTCAAAGGATTTTTTCTAAGTAATGGAGCATTAGATCAGTTATATATTTCTTTAAGGCTTGCTTTTATAGAACTTATTTTTAAGAATGAAGAATATCCAATAATTTTAGATGATGCTTTTGTACAATATGATGATTCTAGAAGAGAAAAAGCACTACTTCTTGTAAATGAAAAAATAAAAGGTCAAGGATTAATATTTACATGCCAAAAAATCGAAGAAAGTCTTTTAAAGAAAAACAGAATAAAAGCAAATTATATAGAAATATAAATTATGGAAAAAATAGTTTGACATAGATTAGTATAAAAGGTATAATACTTTTGCAAATGCAAATCATATGCAAATGGAGGAAGCAATGAAGAAATTTTTATTAAAAGCAAGTATTATATTAATGTTACCAATTATGTTAATAGGTTGTGGTGTGCAAAGTGATAAAACTACTAATAATGAAGATGGAAAAGTAAATGTTACTGTATCTATAAGTCCTGTTAAAGAATTTACAGAATTAATAGGTGGAGATAAAGTTAAAGTAACATCATTAGTAGCAGATAATGTAGAACCTCATGATGTAGATTTAAAACCAAGAGATTTTGAAAAACTTACAGAAAGTGAACTATTTATATATAATGGATTAGGAATAGAAGATTGGCTTGAGCAGGTTAAAGAACAAGTATCTGAAGATAAAATAAAATATGTTGATACTAGTGAAAATGGAAATCATATTAAAACAGATGGTAAAACTGATCCCCATCAATGGTTAAGTTTAAAGGAAGCTATAAACCAATGTAATAATATAAAAAATGCTTTAGAAGAAGTAGACCCTGAAAATAAAGAGTATTATGAAGAAAATTATGAAAAAGTAAAAACAGATTTTGAAGGGTTATATAATGAGTATTTACCAAAATTTCAATCTTTAGAACATAAAAATTTTGTTACAAGCCATGAAGCCTTTGGATATTTATGTAGAGATTTTGGTTTAGAGCAACAAGCCTTAAATGATTTATTTGGAGAAGGTGAGCTTACAGCTAAAAAAATAGAAGATTTAGTTAAGTATTGTAATAATAATGAAGTGACTACTATTTTTTCAGAAGAAGAGGATTCACAAAAAGAAGCTAATACTCTTGCAAAGGAAATAAACGGAAAAGTGAAACCACTTTATACATTAGAAACTAAAGTAGAAGGAAAAAGTTACTTAGAAGTTATGAAAATAAATTTAGAAGAAATTTATGAATCTATGAGTAAATAATAAAAATCATACATTTTCTTATAGCAGATTAAATATATTATTTTTCTTAAGTTATTATATTAGTGTAAAAGAAAAATATATATTTATTCTGCTTTTTAAACTTATTTGGAAAATTAAATTTAATATGATAAATTATAATTAAATTTATCATTATTTTTTAGGAGTGAGTGGATGAACAGGGCAGAAAAATTTTACAGAGATAATATAAAAATTTCTAATGAAAACATAGTTAAATTAACTAAAACAATAAATATTATAGGATGGTTAAGACTACTTATAGTAATTATTGGAGTTTTTTCAACATATAAGTTATATAAAGAAGGTGGACTTATATATGGAATAATAACAATTTTAGTTTTTATTCTTATATTTTCAATAGTTGCAATTATACATGGAAATAAAATAAGTGAGAGAGATAGAGAAAATGCCATTATAAAAATAAATGAAAAAGGTTTAAAAAGATTAGATGGAAGATATAGAGAGTTTGAAGATAAAGGTGAAGACTTAATAGAAGAAAAAGACCCATTTTGTGAAGACTTAGATATATTTGGTCAAAATTCTTTATTTCAAATGATAAATACCACAAGAACAAAGGCAGGAAGACAAATTCTTGGAAAAATTCTTTCATTAAAAGAGCTTCCAAAGAAAAATGAAATAATAGAAAGGCAAAAAGCTATTAAAGAACTTGGAGATAAAGCAGCTTGGAGACAAAAGTTATATATAGATGCAACCTTTAAAAAGAAAAGTGATGAAAATTTAGATGAATTTATAAAATGGTGTAAAGAAAAAAATAGCACAAAAAAATTCCCATTAGTTATAGCAGGAATATTTATTATTATTACAATGGGTATGGTATTTTTATCAATATTAAAAATAATACCTTTTTCTTTATTGATATTAGATTTAATGGTTAATTTTTGTGTTATAAAACTTTTAACTAAAGATAAAGAAGGAGCAATAGATTTATTTAATTCATCAAAATATAGTATAAAAGCATATGCAAATACTTTATCTTTAATAGAGGATGAAGAATTTAACTCAGAATATCTAAAAGAATTAAAAGGAAAATTAAAAGAAGATAATAAGGTTTCTTGTAAAGAAGAAATGAAAAAATTATCTTCATTAATGGATTGGATTGGAGATTCTACTTCAAATGCATACTATTTTGTTATAAATGTAATAGCTTTTGCAGATGTATTTATTATTTATAATCTAAATTCTTGGAGAGAAAGAAATGGAGACAAAGTAGAGAATTGGATTAATATTATGGGAGAATTTGATGCTCTTTCAAGTATATCAAATATAAGCTTTGACCATGATGATTGGACATTAGGAGAGATAAGTAATGATAAAGAAGTAATAGCTAAAGGAATTGCTCATCCTTTAATTGGTGAAAGGGCTGTTAAAAATGATTATGAATTAAAAGCACCTAAGAAAATAACTTTAATTACAGGCTCTAATATGTCTGGTAAAAGTACATTCCTTAGGACAATAGGAATAAATTTAGTTCTTACTTATATAGGAGCTCCTGCCTGTGCAAAAGAATTTAAATGTGGAATTATGAATATATATACTTGTATGAGAACTAAAGATAATTTAGAAGAAAGTATATCTTCATTTTATGCAGAAATTCTTAGAATAAAGCTTATAATAGAAGCATGTAAAGAAGGAAAAGATGTATTTTTCCTATTAGATGAAATATTTAAAGGCACAAATTCAAGAGATAGACATATAGGGGCAACAGTTTTAGTAAAGCAGCTTGCTCAAAATGGTGCAATAGGATTACTGTCTACTCATGATTTAGAATTATGTGATTTAGAAAAAGAAAATAATGAAATAGCAAACTTTAATTTTAGAGAGTATTATGAAGATGATAAAATAAAATTTGACTATAAATTAAGAAAAGGAAAAAGTGAAACTCAAAATGCAGTTTATTTAATGAAATTAGCAGGGATAGAGATAAGTGAGTCTCAAAAAGAGAACCTCTAAAATCTGTTAGTAATTATCTAATAAAATTAGTTAGTTTTCCTTAAAAGAAAATTAAGATTAAATAAATAGTCTGAAAATAAAGTGGATTTGTGATAAAATAATATATGTAACGTATACAAATTATTTATGAAAGAGAGGAGAGGAAATGAATATAGCGTTTTTTCTTACACCTAAAAATGAAGTAGTGTGTGAGAATATAGAATCAACAATGAGACAAGTTATTGAAAAAATGGAACATCACGGATATACAGCTATTCCGTTAATAGATAAACATGGAAAATATGTTGGAACTTTAACTGAAGGGGATTTATTATGGAAATTAAAAAATACAATGAATCTAAATTTTAGAAATACAGAAACAGTTAAAGTAAAGGATATTCCAAGAAGAGTAAGACACAAAAGTGTTACAATAAGTGAAGATATAGAAAGTTTAATAAATTTAGCAGTAAGTCAAAATTTTGTTCCAGTAGTAGATGATGAAGGGATATTTATTGGAATAATAAAAAGAAGTGATATAATAAACTATTGTTATAAGGAATTAAAGAAACTAAAAAATGAAAAGTAAAAAGTTATAAAATTAAAAATGCCACATAAAAAACTTTTAAATTTTTATGTGGCACTTTCTTATTTATTATTGTTCAGATTTATATTTTTCAAGTTCTGCATCTAAGTCTATTTCATTTAATGCTTCAAATTGGCTATCAAAATCATCACCAGTTCTTAATTCTCCTAATCCTTGAGCTGCAGCTTCTTCTTTAGCAATCTTTCTTTCTATACTATCCATTTGTATTGTATTAGATTTAGTTTGAACATCAGATAATACTTCGTTAACTTTCTTTGATGCTTTTGCAGTAGAGTATCTAGCAGCAGCTTCATCTCTATAGCTTTTAGTTTTTTCAAGTTCAGCTTCTAAAGCAGCTAAATTTTTCTTTAAAGCTTCAGCTTGAGCAGATGCAGTAGCATGATTTTGCTTTAATGTTTCATATTTTTTATCAGCTTCGACCTTTCTTCTTAAAGCTTCTTTAGCAAGTTCTTCATTACCTTTAGATAAAGCAAGTTTAACTTTTCCATCTAAGTCATCAGATAATTTTTTAGCTTCATTCATATTTTTTTCTATTAATTTTACATTTCCTATAACTCCAGCAGAATTTGTTTTAGCCTTACTTAATTGTTCCTGCATATCTCTAATTTTTTGGTCTAATAATTCAATTGGATTTTCTAAATCATCTAATGTTGCATTAACCTTTCCTTTAATCATATTTGACATTCTTGTAAAAACTCCCATTTATTTATACCTCCTAAACAATATCTATTTTTTATAAAAATGCTATCTTTTGTAAAAGCTTTTATGTATTTATTATAAATGAAAATGTTTAATAAAACAAACTATGTATAAGGTTAAATTTAACAATAAAAAGCAAAGAAAATTAAATTTTAGC
>ONGV01000181.1 GCA_900317445.1 uncultured Eubacteriales bacterium
TCTACTCCAGGTTCTAATTCAACAAAAGCACCAAAGTCATTAATTCTAACAACCTTTCCTAAAACTATTGAATCTACTGGATATTTTTCTTCTACATTGCTCCATGGTTCTGGAGTTAAAGCCTTTATGCTTAATGAAAGCTTTTTAGCTTCTTTATCTAAATCTATAATCTTAAGGTCAACAATATCGCCCTTCTTTAAGTAATCTTCTGCTTTTTTAACATGGTTCCAAGATATTTGTGAAAGGTGGATAAGACCATCTATTCCATTTACTTCTGCAAATGCACCAAAGTTAGTGAATCTCTTAATTTCTCCCTTTACTACATCTCCTACATGTAAATTAGACCATGCTTCTTCTTCTTTCTTAGTTGCTTCTTCTTCTAAAATAACTCTTCTTGAAGCTATTATCTTAGATGGATTTCCTTGAGCAAATTCTATTAATTTTACTGGAATTGTCATGTTCTTAAAGTCTTCTTTGTTTGCTATATATTTAACATCTATTTGAGATGCTGGTATAAATATTCTTACACCCTTATAGTAAGCAACTAATCCCTTATCTCTTGCTTCTGATATTGTTACATCAAATATAGTTCCTTCATTGAATAGCTTTTCTAATTCTTCAAAAGCTTCTTTCTTTTCATATTCAATTCTTGATAAAACTACATTGTTGTCTTCATCTTTTAATCTAACAACTTTAGCTTTTATCTTATCTCCTATATTTAATTTTGCTGCAAATTCTTTTGGGTCTTCTTTAGCAGTTAATTCCTTATAAGGAATTACTCCATCTCTTCCATTTCCAACAATAGAAACAACTATTCCATCATTATTTTTGTAAAGAATTTCACCTTCTATTTCATAACCAATAGATATAGTCTTATCGATTTCCTCCATTAATTTTGCTTGTTCATCATTTTTGATATTTTCATCTTGCATAATATTAATAACCTCCCTGATTATCCAATCTGGTGTTGATGCACCAGCGGTAATGCCAATTTTTTTGAAATTTAAATTATTTATATATTCTTCTGGTAATTCAGATGAATTTTCTATATGTATGGTATTTTTACAATTGCTTTTTGCAATTTCATAAAGTTTTGTGGTATTAGAACTATTTTTTCCACCTATAACAATCATTGCATCAACTTCTTTTGAAAGCTTTTCTGCACTTTCCTGTCTTACATTTGTTGCAGAACAGATAGTGTTATAAGTTACTAATTCTTGAATATTTGCATTTTTTAAATTTTCTATGGTTTTATTCCAGTTTTCTAACTTTTCAGTTGTTTGTGCAACAACACAAATCTTACCTTTTGGAAGATTTGTAGGTAATGGAGATTTACCATCAGTTATAATAGCTTTATTTTTACACCAGCCATTTATACCTATAACTTCTGGATGATTTTTATCTCCTAAAATAACTATATCATAACCTTCTGAAGAAAACTTATCCACTTTCTTTTGTATATTAGATACAAAAGGACAAGTAGCATTTAACACTACTAATTCTTTGCTTTCTAAAAGTTCTAATACATTTTTAGTTACTCCATGAGATCTTATTACTATAACATCATCTTTTTTCAAAGTATCTATATCTTTTAAATCTATTGCAAATATATGATGTTCCTCTAAATATTTTACCACATCATTATTGTGGATAAGAGGACCTAAAGTATATACTTTTTTCATATATTCTTTTTGTATTCTTATTGCCTCTTCTACTGCACGTTGCACGCCAAAACAAAAGCCTGCATTTTTAGCTAATTTTACTTTCCTCATAAATATATTTACTCCTAAGTATATGTGACACCTTTAATTTTTAATCACATTTCTTATATAAGAATTTATTTTTTCTGTAACTTCTTTTATGCTTAATCCAGTTGTATCAATTTCAATTGCATCTTCTGCCTTTTTTAAAGGGTCTATTTCTCTATGAGAATCTTTATAATCCCTTTCTATTATATCACTTAAGATTTTATCATAAGAACAAGGTATATCTCTACTCTTAAGTTCTAAAAATCTTCTATTTGCTCTTTCTTCTGCTGTTGCTGTTAAGAAAAACTTAAATGGAGCATCTTTTAGTACAACTGTTCCAATGTCTCTACCATCCATTATTACATTAAACTTTTTTGACATTTCTCTTTGAAGCTTTACTAAAATCTTTCTTACTTCTTGTATTTTAGCATATTCAGAAACTATTGAACTTATTTCTGGTACAGTAATTTTATTTTGAATATTTTCTCCATTTAATAAAAGATCATCCTCTTTAAATTCCATTTTCATAGTTTCTATTAAACTACAAATTTCTTCTATATTAGAAGGAGCTAAATTATTTTCCTTAGCCTTTAAAGCTACAGCTCTATACATAGCCCCTGTATTTATGTACATCAAATTAAATTCTTTAGCAACCAGTTTAGCTATGGTACTTTTCCCCGCTCCTGCCGGTCCATCAATTGCTACTGAAAAATTCACGGTTATACCACCTTTCACTATAGTTTAGTAAAATCCACTATAATACCTATTATATAATTTTTTACCTTTTCATACAAGCTAAATATTTAAACCAGCTACA
>ONGV01000183.1 GCA_900317445.1 uncultured Eubacteriales bacterium
CATATCTATAACAACATTCATCTTATCATTATAGAAAGCTTCTCCTGCTAATGAATCAAATTTTACTCCTAAAATATCATAAACTCTCTGAAATTCCTTTAAACTTAAATCTCTAAATCTCTTCCATAAAGCATGAGCTTCTTCATCTCCACTTTCAAGAGCTTTAAAATATGCTCTTCCTTCATCTTCTAATGAAGGGTCTTTTTCTGCTTCTTTATGGAATTTTACATATATTCTTAAAAGTTCATCAATAGGATTTTTTTCTAAAGCCTCTTCATCAACCCATCTTTTATAAGCAGATATAAGTTTACCAAACTGAGTTCCCCAGTCACCTAAGTGATTTATACCTACAGTATTATATCCTTCTGCCTTAAACATTTTATATAATGCATTTCCTATTGCTGTTGTAAATAAATGTCCTACATGAAATGGCTTTGCTATATTAGGTGAAGAATATTCAACACATACAGTTTTTCCTTCCCCAATATTTGATTTTCCATAATCATCTTTTTCTTTTAATATCTTTTCTATTGTATTTTTTGAAAACTCACCTTTATCAACAAAGAAATTTATATATGGTCCAAGGTTTTCAATTTCTTCAAATCCTTCAGAGTTTAATTGATTTTTTAATTCCTCTGCTATCATATTTGGTGCTTTTCTCATAACTTTTGATAATTGAAAGCATGGAAAAGCATAATCTCCCATTTCAGGCTTTGGTGGTATTTCTATAAGTTGTTCTATCTTTTCTACTTCTAAATCAACTTTTGAATTTATTAACTCTGCAATTTTCTTTTTATAGTCCATTTTTTCCTCCTTAAATTTAATATAAAATTATTTTAATGTTGCTATTAAAAACATTATTTTCATTCCTAAACCTGTAAATTTAGTTTCATATTCAGTCATTAGATTTTCTTTAAAATCAGAGTTATGTAAGTCATAGGTAATAAAATCAAGGTTAAAACCACATTCTTTAAAGTACTCTTGAGAATCATTAAATAAATCTGTGTCATCTGTTTTAAACCATATTTGAGAGCCTTTTTTAAGGAATTTTTTATATTCTGTTAAAAATCTTGTATGAGTTAATCTTCTTTTATTGTGTCTATCCTTTGGCCATGGATTACAGAAATTTATATATATTTTTTCTATTTCATTTTCATCAAAGATTTCTGATATAAAAGAAATATTTAAAGCTGTTATTCTAACATTTTTAAGTTCAGCTTCTTCAATTTTTCTCTTAGCAAATATTAATACTTCATCTTTTAAATCTACAGAAATATAATTTATATTTGGATTTAATGCTGCCTTTTGCACCATAAATCCTCCTCTTCCACATCCTAATTCAAGATGAATAGGATTATCATTTCCAAATTCCTCTTTCCATCTTCCTTTAAGTTCTCTTGGCTCTTTTATAAAAAGATGGCTTTCTTCAAGTTCTGGTCTTGCATACCATTTTTTTCTTAATCTCATTGTCATCCTCCTTGTGTTAGTAAAAATATTATATCACAAAAAAAGGCTCTCTCCATATGAAGACAACCTTTTTATTTTTTATTTCTTTGTACTTTTTAAACTTTTTATTTTTAAAATTGAATCCTTTAAGCTACATACAATTGAATCATTCATAGCAATAAATTTTCCTTCATATTCTACCACTTCGTTTGTAGTTAAATTAGTTACTTTTCCTTCAAGTTTATTATTTACTAAAATATCACCTGAACCTAAATTATCTCCTTTAACTATGTACAAATCACTTACTTCCTTTGGTTCTGGTAAAGTTGTCTTTTTCCATTCTTTAGTTGAAACTTTATCTTCTCCATAAACAATTTCAGTTATTTTATCTTCTGAATTTTTTATTCCTGCATATATAACTCCATTATTAGTTAATCCTAATATTGTTGTTTTAGCAGGATTTTCAAAATCAATAATTGACATTTGGTCATTACTATATCTATAATATTGCTGTTTAATTCTATCTTCATAAATTAATGCATCCTTAGCATAAAATACATTAATACATCCTAAGGAAGCAACCCTATCATCTAACTTTTCAATGTCATCATTAATGTCAATTCTATAAATAGTAGCATTATTTCCTCCTCTACTTACAGGTACATAAGTAACAGAAGATTTTGTAGAGTTTGCTATATTTTCAACTAACATTCCTTCTTTGTAATTACACACTTCATGAACTTCTCTAGTAGTGTTAGATGAAGGATTATGAGCTATTATATTAATAACCTCTGTTCCATTATCATTATATCTTCTTTCAGCTATAAGAAGTATGTTTTTATCAGTTTGCCAATCATAACACAATATAGAAATGTTTTTATTATCAATAATACCATAGGATTTTTTTCCTGTAGTAGTATTTACAACATTTAATCCTTTATCTGACATATAAGCTACAAATTTGCCATCATAAGAAAGTTCAAAATCTTCTGCTTCTTCTGGCATTGTAACCTCAGTTACTTTTTCAGGTTCTTCTTCTATATCTTCTTTTCTGTAGGTAATTTTTGTAGTTTCTACAAAGACTACTTTTTCAAAATATAATAAAACCATAGATTGTAACATTAGAGAAAGCATTGCCCATACTAGAACTCTTTTAAATATTTTCATTTTTATACCTCTTTCTTATTTAACTATTATAGCTGTTGGAATTGGTCTTTCTCCATATACATATGTTGGATTATTTATAACCTCTCCCTTATAATACATAGTTGTTGACTTTCCACCATCTAATGGTATTGCTATTACACAACCTAATTCTATCATAACATCTTGAGCTTCTGATAATGTTGCTGCAAGTTTATTATTATATCTTGAATCTAATACTACTAAAACAATTTCGCCATCAGCTTTTTGACCTATTAATGTTCTTGATACCATACCATCTTGGTCTATAACATTAAGTTTTTCACTATTTAAAACTACTGGAGCTTTAAAGCTTACAGCTTCTTCTGTTCCCCTTGCAAGTAACTCTTCTGTAGTATATAATCCTCCAAAAAGATATCCATTTTTATCTATAGCAGTTACATAAGAAGCTTTTCCTGCTAAATCATCATAAACTACTTTTCCATTACTTATTATTACTCCTGAAGGAGTTCCACCATTTGCAGACCATTTTGAAGTATCTGCTTCATCTGTAAAAGCTCCTCCATTTATAGCTGCAACAGCATTATTATTTTCTGCAATTACTGAAGTTTCTTCCCCAACTGGGTTATCACTATTAAGAGTTGAGGTATATCCAATTTTTACTCTTGTTGGGTCATTTATTATTAATGCATAACCAGTATAATTATTACCATCAAAAGTTAGTTTTTCTATTCCTTCATCATTTAACTTTTTAATTTGTACTGAAGATGTATCTATTTCATTTGATATTTGTGTAGCAGTTCCTTCACTCTTATTTCCAATTATCCCTTCTATTTGACTATCTGATAAGAATGAAGTTGCAAGCCATTGATAATGCATAGAATTCATGGCTGTTCCAACAAAAATCTTTCTTGAATTTTCAAAAGGACCATAATACAATACAAATAAGCATGTTAAAGCTGTAAATGCAATTTCAAATACTATGAATCCAAAAAATAACTTTATACTAAATTTTCTTTTTTTACTACTTCTTTTATTTCTTCTATTACTTCTTTTATTATTTCGAGATTTATTATTCTTGGCAATTAAATTTTTATTATTACTTTTCTCCATCATCTACCTCACATTTTTCATATTAATAGAAGGATTTTTCTTAGTTAACTTTTTTTATTATATAATTTATATATTATTATTTCAAGGAATGTGACATTATTTTAATTTTTTCTTTATATTTTCTTAGCTTACAATTATATTATTTACTTTTTTATTTTTACTTAGTATAATTTATTCATATATACTCATTACAGATATATACAGTTTTATATAAGGAGGTTTTTTACTTTGGAAGAAAAGGAAATGGGATTTTTTAAAAAATTCTTAAATAGTCTATATAATTTTAAAGCTTATAATACATTTTTAGCACAAACTACAGGTAAAGCAGTTTTATATATGCTTATATTATCTGCCCTTTTAGGTATTATAAGTTGTGTTTCATTTGCATCATATATTAATTCATACTTACCACCTTTTAAGGAAGAATTAGAAAAAAATATTCCTAATTTTGAATTTAATAATGGTAAACTTACTTTTGAGGAAGATATGCCAATAGTTATTAAAGATAAAGAAACAGATATGATAATTTATATTGATACAGAAAATCCTATTGATGATTCAGTTTTAGATGAATATTCTACTGGATTTTTAATAACAAGTGACTCAATCAGCACAAAACAAGGCATAAAGACTGAATCTGTAAATTTAAGTTCTTTAACTGGAATGAATTTAAATAAAGATTCTCTTATAAAATATATACCAGATAAAATCCCAGTATTTTTTACAATTACATTTTATATTTTCTTTGTTTTATTCTCTTTCTTAGGAAAGCTTATTGGAGCATTTATTATTTTAGGAATAGCAGGAACTATATTATCTAAAGTTATGAAAAAAGAGCTTAAATACTCTAAATCCTTTAAATTAGGATTATATGCTTTAACTGTTCCAATGTTACTTTCTACAATATGTACTTTATTAGCCTTTGTAGGAATAATAATTCCTTTCTCAACATATGTTAGCTATGCTATTGCTATTATTTACTTAGGATTTGGAATAAAAGCTATAGATAATAACACAATAGAAAAATTAGAAGAATTTGATACATTATATTAAACTAAAAAAGAGTTGTTGCATATTTTTTGTGCTACAGCTCTTTTTAATATATTATTTATTTTTCAAATTATTTATCTCTTCTTTTAATTCTTCAATTTCTTTTGTAAGTTTTTCAATTTTATCATTTACATCACTATTTTTGCTATTTGTATTTGTGTTATTACTATTACCACCACCATCTCCTCCATAAGGTCCTTCAGCTTGTGAAGCTGCATTTTCGCCACAAAAAGGATTTGCTACATTTTTATATTTAGGGTTGTAATATCTTCCTGTTCCTCCTTGAAAATACTGTTGTTGAGCATTAAAGGTAAGCATTGCTTGACCTACAAGCTGAAACCAGTTTCCTAAAGCATTTTGTACATTAAAAGGTAAATTTCCTGCAATAGCATTTCCTAAAAGCTCACCTATTAAAACAAAAAGCTCTGGATTTAAATCTTGAAACCCTCCTGGTATATCTTCACATACTTCATTTGTTTCTTTATATCCAAAAAATCCAAAGAAATCATTAAAATCCATTAATCCCACCAGAAAGACCAAACAGTAGAATTCTTCAAACTATTTTTTAAATTGTTAACCATTTGAAATCCTTGCCATACAATATCACCACAATATAGATATTGTTCTATTGTAAGTTTTTCAAGTTCTTCTTCATCACTTACAGGTTTTGGTACAATAAATTGTATAGTATCACACCCTATACATACAGGATATGCCTTATATTTTTCATACCACATTTTAGCTATTGCTATATGAGTTGTATTTTCAGGACACTCATTAAATCCTCCCATAGGAATATAAGCAAAAACTTCATAAGGCTTATTTGTAGGAATCTTGGCTATAAATACATTTTCATTTTTTTCTCCAGTATATACTGAATTAAATTCTATATCCTCATCGCCTTCTTCCTCTTCAAAGTCAATTAATCTACGTTCTTTATAGGACTTTTCTCTTTCTTTAAAATACTTTTCCACATTTACTTCTTTATAGCCTTTAAGACATCCTTCTATAAAGCCTTTAAAAGAACCAAAGTCCTCTTCTGCAAATTTAATATTCTCCTCCATAAGGCCATTTTCATCCTCAATAATTATTATAGGAGTATATCCATTCTTTTCGCCATCTGCTTTCATAACCTTAAATAATTCCATAACCTTTTTTTCATCATTTTCAATTTTTATACATTCAAAAGGGTATAATTTTGAAATTCCCATAATAATCTCTCCTCTCATGAAAAAGTTTACTTATTTATTATATCACATTTTCTAAAATATACCTACTTATTCATTTATCTCTCTTAATTAATTATATATAAAAAAAGAGGCACAAATTCTTTAAATGCCTCTTTAAAATAAATTAATTTTATATATAATTTCTCACATTAACAATTTTTCCTTTTTTTATGTATACTCTTGGAATTCTTTGTTTAAGCATACAAGTAATTTCATAATTTATTGTTCCCATAATTTCTGCAAAATCATCTGCATTAAACTTTAAGTTTCCTTCTTCTCCAAGAAGTATTACTTCATCTCCAACCTTTACTTCACCAATGTCTGTTACATCTATCATACATTGGTCCATACATATTCTTCCTACAACTGGAGCAAATTTACCATTTATTATTACTTTTGCTTTTCCTGATAAAAGTCTTGAATATCCATCTGCATATCCTATTGGTATTGTTGCAATTTTGCTTTTTCTTTCTGTTATAAATGTTCTTCCATAACTTATTGAAGTTCCTTCTTCTACTTCTTTAACATGAGAAACTGTTGTCTTTAAAGTTAAAATTGGTTTTATATCTAATTTTTCTTTATTAACTTCATTTGAAGGATAATATCCATAAAGTATTATTCCAGCTCTTACAGCATCTAAATAAGTTTCTGGCATATCCATTATAGCACCACTATTTGAAACATGTTTTAATGGAATATTAATATTTCTTTTTTCTAATTCACTTATAAAGTTTTTTATCTTTTTAAATTGTTCATTTGTATAAGTTTTATCATATTCATCAGCAGTTGAAAAATGAGTGAATATTCCTATAATCTCTATTCCATTAAGAGATGCTATTTTTTCTACTGCTTCAATACTTTCTTCATTTGGAATAAATCCTATTCTTCCCATACCAGTATCTAATGCTATATGTATTTTTGCTTTTTTACCAAGTCTCTCTGCTATATTTGATAATTTCTTTGCATATTCTAAATCATACACTGTTTGTTCTATATCATTATTTATAAGTTCTTCACCTAACTCTAGTGGTGTATATCCAAGTATCATAATAGGAGCAGTTATATTCTTTTTTCTAAGTTCAATTCCTTCTGTTAATATAGCAACTGCAAGTCTTGAAGCTCCATTTTCAAGAAAAACTGGTGCTAAATCATCTGCTCCATGTCCATAACAATCAGCCTTAACCACAGCAATAACTTCTTTATCTTTAACAAGCTTTTTTATATTTTTCATATTATAAGCTGCTTTATCTAAATCTATCTCAGCCCATACAGGTCTCATTATCTTTTCCATTATCTTATACACCTCTATTTGTAAATCTTTAAACTTTTAAATATCTTACTATGTTTTTATTATAAAAAAGTTACAAAAAAAACAAAAGAACCACTGTAACTTTAATTTTTTTTAACTGTGGTATAACCTAATTTATAAATTCAAATTTCCAAATATAATATCCTGTTTTTTCATCCTTTTCATATTTTAAATAAGCTGAAAAAGTTGTTCCCTTTTTACTTCTAAGATTTCTAAAGCCTACCTTCCCATTTTTCAGTAGAATTTCTACCATCTCTTTAGTTACTTTTTTTCCTAAAGAATTTATAAATTTATCATCTTTCCATATTGAAAATTTACATCCATTTTTCCAATTTACACATCCAAAGGCCTTTTCTCCTTCAACAACATCATTTCCACATATAGGACACTTTCCTACACTTTCACTTCCCTCTGGAAGCTTAACTTTAAAATTTTTAAGCATAGAAGTATCTTTTTTTATATCATCTATTGCTTTCTTTGTAAAATCTTCTATCATTTTTAAAAATTCATCTTTATTAAATTTTCCTTTTTCTATATCAGATAAAGTCTTTTCAAGTCTTCCTGTATATTCTAAATCAAAAAGTTCTTTTACTGGGAATATTTCAACTATAGTTCTTCCAAGCTCTGTTGTTGTAAGGCTTTTTCCTTTAGATTTTATATATCCTATATCTTTAAGTCTTTTTATAGTTTCTGCTCTTGTTGCTGGAGTTCCTATGCTAAAGCCACTTAATATTGAAGCCATCATTTCTTCTGAATCTTCTTCATCTTTAAAACTTTTTCCACAAGTTTCCATAACTCTTAAAAGAGTTTTTTCTGTATGAAGCTTTGGTGGCTTTTTAGTTACTGCATTTACCTTGCTATCTACTACATAAACAATATCATCTTTGTTTACCATAGGTAAAATAGTATCTTTGCTTTCCATTTTCTCAACAACTTTCCAGCCTTCAACTAATTGTACCTTTCCTCTTGATATAAATATTCCCTTTATATTTTCATCATTTACTTTTAAAGTAAGCTTTGTTTCTTCATATTCTGCAACAGGCATAAACTGCATAATAAATCTATTTTTAACTGCATCATAAACTATTTGTTCATCTTTAGTTAGTCCTGAAGGCTTTAAATAGGTAGGAGTTATTGCACTATGACTTTCCACCTTTGAATTATCAAAAATTCTTTTAGTTGTAACAAAGTTAATTTTATCCTCATAAGGAAGTCCTGTTTTTAAAGTATCTAAAACCTTTTTTGCTCTATCTTTTAAACTTTCTTCTAAAGCTATACTTCCTGTTCTAGGGTAGGTTATAAACTTTTTTTCATATAAAGATTGAGCAACTTTTAAAACTTTATCAGAAGTCCAACCCTTATATTTACTTGTTATATATCCTTGAAGATTAGAAAGATTAAATAAAAATGGAGGATATTCTTTTTTCTTTTCTACTTGCTTTTCTATAATTTTTCCTAACTTTTCTTTTAATAAATCATTTAAAGCATCAAGTACACTTTTATCTTCAAATTTTTCATTATTATTTTCATAATAAGTACCTTCAAATTCTTTATTATCTGAAGTTTTAAAAGTAGCTAAAAGTTTATAATAGGTAGTTGCTTTAAAATTTTCAATTTCTTTATCTCTATCATAAATTATTTTTAAAGTAGGAAGAAGAACTCTTCCTATGTTTAAAATCTTTTTATCATTAGGTTTATATCTTAAAGTTGCAACAGAGGTAAGATTTATGCCAATAATCCAATCTGCTAACTGTCTTCCTATTCCAGCATCTTGAAGGGATTTCATTTCAGAATTATTTTTTAAATTATCCATACCTTTTTTTACTTCATCAGGAGTCCATTCATTAAGAAGAAGTCTATAAATAGGCTTTTTAACATTTAAATACATAAATATTTCTAAAGAAATTACTTCTCCTTCTCTATCTTGGTCTGTTGCAGAAATAACTCCATCTACATCTTCTCTATCTATTAAATTTTTTATAATATTTATTTGTTTTTCTACTCCACTATCTGGAACATTTTTATTTACATTATCACATTTAACTTTATATTTAAATTCTTCAGGTATAAAAGGAAAATTCTCCATTCTCCATGATTTTAATCTTTCATCATAATCTCTTGCATCATAAAGTTGAAAAAGATGACCAAAAGCCCAAGTAATTAAATAATCCTTGCCTTCAAAGAATCCATCCTTTTTTGTTTTTATGTTAAAAGCATCTGCAATATTTTTTGCTACAGAAGGTTTTTCTGCAATTATAACCTTTTTCATATAAAAATTCCTTTCAAAAAATAATATAAAATTTATAGATAAATATCAGAAAACTCTGTTTCTACTTTTTCACTCATAAGGTCCATATTAAATGCTTCCTCTTCTTCTAAAACCTCATCGTGATAAGCCTTTGGAAGAGTTATAATAAACTCAGTTCCAATTTCTTTATTACATTCAACTCTTATTGTTCCCCCTTGAAGCTTTAATAATTCCTTACATAAAAATAATCCTAATCCACTTCCTTCTTTTTCTCTGTTTAGTGATTTATTAAGTTTTGTAAATCTATCAAAAATATATGGAAGTATTTCTTCATCTATCATATAGCCTTCATTTCTTACATGAATAAATACTTCATCTTTTTCAGTATCAACAAACACCAAAATTTCTTCATTTTCTTTTCCATACTTAACACTATTAGATAAAAGATTAAGCATTATTCTTTCAATAGCATCCTTATCACATCTTACAGGAATTTCTTCTTCTTCTGCATCAAATATTAATGTATTATGTATTTTGTCAGTCCAAGATACACAAGCTAAAGTTATATTCTCAACTACAGAAACAATATTATATCCTTTCATATTAAGATTAAGATATCCTTCTGAAATTTTATTAGCATCAATAAAATTATTAATTGTTCTAATAAGTCTTAAACAATTTTGCTTTATGGCTGTATTATTTTTTCTAGTTGCTAATATATTATTATTATTTAAATAGTATTCATTTAATTGAAGAGCAGAAAATATAAGATTTATTGGAGTTCTAAGTTCATGGGATATATTAGAATAAAATTCATTTTTTAATATTTCCTCTTTTAAATATTCCTCATATTCCATTTTAGTTTTCATATTCATATTTATTTCAGTAACATCTTTTATATAAATAAGTTTGCTTAAATCATCTACTTTTAATAAGGTAATATCATACTCTCTATTATCTTTTTTAAAATTTTTTATTTTAAAAATCCTTGAACCTTTTTCCTCTTCATTTTCTGAAAAATTATTAAATTTATTTTCAAGAGTTTTGTCTTTAGAAAGCTTTTCTAAAACAAATTGAATATTTTTTCCTAAAGCCTCTTTTTCACTTTTTAAACCTAATAATTTAATTGCTTCTCTATTTATATAATAAAGTTTACCAAAATAAAATATTACCAATCCATCTTTTATAGATTCAATTAGTTCTCCATATTTTTTTTCACTTTTTTCAATAAGATTTTTATATTCTGTTAAGGATTTATTTCTGCTATTTAAAATATGGTTTAAATTTTTTTGTTCTTTTTGAGCATTCTCAAGTTTAATCTTAACTTCATTATGATCTTTAAAGAACATAAACTTTACTATTCCTTCATAAATAACAAAATATGCTGTATACTTTATTACAGCTGCTTCTATTACTAAATTAAGTCCAAAGCCATCTCCACATATATAAAGGTCTTGGTAAAATAATAAAAATACTAAATATACTGTTATATACTGTTTTCCTTCTTTACTTAATATAGTTTTATCTAATACTATACTTATCATAAGAATTAAAAATATACTAGGAATAACTGCCATTTTAATAATACCTAAAGTTATATCATCAAAATTAAATATATTAACTATAAATACTATATAAGACGTTACAATAACTAAAAAAGTAGTAGCTGTATAACAAATTCCAGAGATAATTCTACTTCCCCCTATTTTAGTTAAAATCATTGCTACTCCTATTACTATATATTCCATATAGTATATCCAATAATTTAATAAATCTTCAAATTCAATATCTAAATATTCTCCTAATTTATTTTTTATAATAACCTTCATAAAAATAACTAAACTTAATGGAAGAAAAGCTATTCCAAAGTTTTTATAAAAGGATTTATATTCTTTTTGCATACCTGAAATAACAACTATTGACCCTGCAATAGATGCACAAAATATTTCTACTATTTCAAAAAATAATTTTGTATTATTTCTAGAAAAATATAAATATATAGCATATGCCATAAAAAGAGGAATTGATTGTATAGATTCTTTAGAAATATTCTCTTTAATATTCTTCATAATCCATTTCCTCCTTTTTAAATGTCATCTTTATAGTTGTTCCTTCATTTATTACACTATCAATAACTATTGTTCCATTTTGTTTTTCTACAAGAGTCTTTACTACAAACAATCCTATTCCAGTTCCTTTTGTTGAAGCATTTTCATTATTTTTTCCCATTGAATATCTATTAAAAGCATTTTCAATAAATGTTTTTTCCATTCCTACCCCATCATCTCTTACTATAAGGTCTACATCTTCTCCTTTATCCTCTAATATTACTTCTATTGTTCCATCTTCTTTTGTAAATTTTATTGCATTAGAAATAAGATTTAATATTATACGTTGCATAAATTCATCATCTAATTTAACATAAATTTCCTCTTCATTTGTATCAAAAATTAAATGTATTTCTTTACTTTCAGCATAATCTACTAAAGAAGTTACAACATCTTCTGCTACATCTACAATATTTTTTACTCTTAAATTAGGAGTTAAATAATCTGCATATATTCTACTTGTATCTATGATATTATTGGTAAGTCTTATTAAAGATATACAATTTTGTTTTGAAATATTATTATACTTTCTTACCATTTCATAATTGTCATTTTCTATGTACATTTTTATAACTTGAGTTGCAGAATAAATAACATTTATAGGAGTTTTTAAATCATGGGATATGTTGGATAAAAAATCACTTTTTAATTTTTCATCTAGTTTTTTATTTTCCATAGTTTCCTTCATTTTAGCTGCTTTTATTGCAGAAGTTACATCATTAAAAATAACTATTCTTTCTTCCTCATCATCTAATATATGAACGACTTCCATATCTACATATATATCAGAATTAATTATTCCTCTAAATATAGGATTAGGAGTTTTTATTTTATCATCAATAAATGGATTGTTTTCTATTTTTACAAAAGAAAATAATTTTCTGTTTATAATATCTCTTATATTTTTTGCATTTATCATTTCACAAAAACTTGAATTTGCAAAAACTATTCTCTCACTATTTTCATTTATTATTACCAGCGGAATTGGAACATTTGTAAAGAAATTTCTAAGTATACTTTCTTTATTAAGCATAACTTTTTGAGTAAATTCTAATTCTCTATTTCTTGAAAATATTCTTTTATTAAGTTTATCAAGTTCCATATTTCTTTCATATAAGTCTCTAAATATTACATTGTATGGAATCTTTAATAAATGCTCTGACACTATACTACATCCTGTTGTAATTGAACAAAATTCAAGACCTTCAAAAACATATTTAAAATAAATTTTTTCATTTCCTTTTAAAATAAGTGTAAGCATATATAAAAGAACTACAATTAAAATTAACATATTATAAACTGTTACATAATTAATTTTTTTATCTCTAAAAAGGTCATAAGCTCTAAGTCCTACTATATTATTTAACAAGACAAGGGTAGTTATAACATTAATAATATTCATTATTCCTAAAGGATAACCATTTATTACTGAATTATGATTTGCATATATTAATCCTAAACCTATTAATATAAGAATTATTGAATATTTTTTATCTTTATTTATATAATTAACCTGAAAAGCAAGCAAAATAGCTAGTATATAATACCTAATACTTTGTATTGTATATTCTCCTCCTAACTTAAAAAACTTAAAACTCACTTCAGGTTTTTCTGGTAAAATTGTTATTAAACAATAACAGATAACAAACATATTAAATAAACTACAGACCTTAAAAAAGCCATGTGTATATATGCTTTTAGTGAATTTTACTATAAGTAAAATATAACTTGACTCTATAAGAAAAATTATACTAATAATATCTTCTCCTAAATCATTTATATTTTTTAAAGAAAACTTCACCACTAAGAAGGCAATTAAAGATATTAAAAATGTCTCTATGTATTTTTTTCTTTCTATGTATAAAATATCGTTATATTCCTCAAAATTTTCCACTCCAAAATCCCCCTTACATAATACCTATTTTACATTAAATAATTAATATTGTGAAGATTTAACCTAGAAAGGATTTTTAAATTTTACTAAATAATTCTAAAAGAAAAAAGTATGAATTATTCTAAATAAAAATAACTCATACTTAAAATTAAACTATTTATTTATCAGCAAAACTACTTTCTTTCCACTTATCTGATATTTTTTTTGTACTTTTATTTATTATTCCTTTTAAAGCTAATCCTATTACTAAAAATACAACTAAAAATGCAACTAACATAATAATATTTTTTAATAATATTCCCTTATTAATACCTGCTGCAAGTTCTCTCATAATTCCTATTGAATACTTAAATGGAAGGAATGGATGAATAATTTGGAAGAACTTTGGCATTACTTCTACTGGGAAAGTTCCCCCTGAAGCAGCACTTTGAAGTACAAGAAATATTATTCCTATTGCCTTTCCTACATTTCCGAAAACTGAAACTAATGTATATAATATTGTTGTAAATACAATACTTATAAATATACTTGAAATTACAAATAATACTGGATGAACTAAATATACTCCAAGCATAAATATATCTCCTAAAGTAACAACTAAAGCTTGAAATATTCCTATAGTAATAAATAGCATAAGTTTTCCAAAGTATTCTTCAATAGGCTTTATTTCTTCTCCATCCTCAAACTTTTTAGTTTTTACATTAAATATTGCTATTAATAAATATCCTCCAACCCATATTGAAAGAGTTGTAAAGAAAGGTGATAACTCTGAGCCAAAATTAGGAATAGGATATAGTGTATTTTTTTCAATTTCTACAGGGTCACCTAAAAATGATGATGTTGTTTTCCAATCATTTATAAGAAGGTCTAATACTTCCTCTATCTTTTCTTCATCATTTACAGAATCTATTTTCTCTACTACTTGGCTTAGCTTTGTTTTTACTTCTGGAAGTATTTCCTTAAGTTCTTGAAGCTTATCTTTTCCAAGTTCTATACCACTTCCTAAAGTACCTACAATACTATTTATTTGAGGCATAGCATTATCTAT
Organism: uncultured Eubacteriales bacterium; assembly: GCA_900317445.1. Lineage (GTDB taxonomy): Bacteria > Bacillota > Clostridia > Clostridiales > Clostridiaceae > Clostridium. Next base: position 14,589 of record ONGV01000183.1, read on the forward strand.
CTTTTTTAATGCTACTAATCCATTATCTGAAATATTATTTATCTTTGTTATTCCAGATTGAATTTCTGGTAAAATCACATTGTTAAAATCAGAATTTAAATATAATACTTTATTGTTTACTTCTCCAATTTTTGATTTTACCTCATTAAAAAATTCTTTAGTAAGAAGTCCATTATTATCTGTTTCATTAAGTAACTTATCTATAACTGTTATTGTATTATTAAATTTAATATGTGTTTCATTAAATCTATTTGATATTTCAGTTAATTTATTACTATTTATTATGTTATTTATATAATCTACAATATTTTTTATTCCTTGAATCTTTGTATCAATATTTTCTAAAGATGTTTTTGAAAAAGTTATTATTTGTTTTAATTGTTCTTCTGAAGTTTCATCATAATTAATAGAATTAACTAAATCATAAATATCTTGAGAAACATTTCCACAAACATTTAAATCTTGTTCTATTACTGGGGCTAATTCATTTATTGTATTTTGTATTTTGTTTAAATAATCTTCTCCCTTTGTTAATATATCCTCACTTTTAGTTATAGTATCACTTAAAGTTGGTATTAATTCATTTATTCTATTTACTAAATCTTCTCCAGTTATTAACCCATCATAAGCCTTATTTATAAGTTCTTCTATCTCTGGCATATTTTCATTTAATTTATATATTATATCAACAAGTTTTTCTACATCTGGTTTAACTTTTAAAGCTTGAATTCCAAGTTCATTTGCAATTTTAAAAATTATTCCATCTACTGTTTCTACTACTTGACTTGAAACTCTCTCTTGAATACTTGTAACTCCTTTATCTGTTATTTTAGGAGCTATTGGATTTATTTTTTGATTAAGGGTATATTTTAATTTAGGTTTTACTATATCACCTGTTGTCATAGTTAATAAGTCTTTTGTAAAATCTGATGGAATTTCTATACTTGCATAATAAATTTCCTTTTGAAGTCCATCTTTAGCTTCTTTTTCACTTACAAAATTCCAACCAAGAGCAGTATTTTCTTTTAAAGAATCTACAACTTGCTCTCCTAAATTAATTTTTTTATTTTCAAGAGTTCCACCTTTATCATTATTTACTACTGCTATTTGTATACCATTTGTATTTCCATAAGGATCCCAGTCTGCTTTAATATTAAACCATGCATAAAGGGCTGGAAGTATAGTAAGTGCTATTGCTATAATTAATGCTACCCAGTTTGTAAAAATACTTTTTATATCTCTTTTATATATCTTTAATATATTCTTCATAGCTCTTAACTTATCTCCTTTATATTATAATCCACTTTCCTCAAATTTTTCTCCAAAATAATCTTTACCATTTAATAGCTTTTTAATAACTACTCCTATTAATAAAAATACTATAAAATAAATTGCTAAGTATAAAATATCTTTTATTAAAAGTTCTAAAGTAATTCCTCCAATAGCTTCTCTCATAGCTCCAATAGAATATTTAAATGGAAGCCATTTGTATATGTCTTGGAAAAATTTAGGTAATACTTCTATAGGATATAATCCTCCACCTGCTGCTATTTGTACTACTAAAAGCACAAATGAAATTGCTTCTCCTATCTTTCCTATACCAGCTGTTAAAGAATAAGTTATAGTATTAAATACTAGACTTATAAACATTGAAATTAATATAAATAATAATGATTCTACACTATATACATTTAATATGTATATATCTCCTAATATAAGAAGTATAGCTTGTAATAATCCTATTGTTATAAAAGTAAGATATTTACCAAAGAATTTTTCTACTTCAGTAAATTCTTTATCTGAACCATCTTCAAACTTTTTAACCTTAACAGTAGTTAAAGCTACTAATAATAAAGAACCAACCCATAATGCAAGGCTTGAATAAAATGGTGCTGTTTCTGAACCATAGTTATCAATTGGATATAATATATCTTTTTCTACCTCTATTGGACTTGATAAAAAGCTACTTTCCTCCTCTCCATTTAATGTTATTAAATTAAGTATTTCATCAAAGGTTTCTCCATCATCTAACTTTTTTACCTTACTTGTAAAATCATCAAGCTTTTCTTTAATTGTTGGTAATTTTTCTTTAATTTTTGGAATTTCATCTGTTCCTAAATTTGAGCCATCATTTATTAATGAAATTATACTTTTTAAATCAGGAACACAATCTTTAATGCCATTTAAAAGTATTGTTCCATTATTTAACAAGCCACCTATATCACTTATTCCTTGATTAATAGCTGGAAGTATAACTTTAGGGTAATCTTCATTTGCCTTATTTACTAAATTTCTAGTATCACTTACAGCTTTTCTTATGGAATTTAATCTTTCTTTTGATAAAGTTTTACCATTTTCTATATCACTTATTCCTTTATCTATTAAATCTATTACATTTGTACTTTTTATGCTTATATTTTCAAAAGTAATTATTACTGAAGAAATTTTTTCATTATTTACTACACTATTAATTGACTTTAATAATGAATTTAAAGATACTAATGAAGTATTAACCTTTTCTAATCTTTCTTTTGAAGTTATTAATAAATTTTTTATATTTTCTGATGTTTCTTCAGAATTTATAGGTTCAAGTAAATTATTTGCTGAATCTAAAATATTAACTGAAAATGCTAAACCTTGTTCTATTGAAGGAGTTATACTTTCTACTCCTTTTTGTATTTCTGATAAATAATCATTTCCTTTGTTTAGTATGTTATCACATTCATTTAATGCACCTTCAAGTTCTGGAACAATTTCATTACTTTTTTCAACAACTTCATCTATTTTAGAAGAACCATCACTTACCTTATCTAAAAGCTGAACTAATTCAGGCATACTATCATCTATTTTATAAAGTATATCAACAAACTTTCTTATTTTTTCTTTTGAGTTTTCTGCTTCTGTTCCTATGTTATTAACTATTTTAAATATGATTCCATCTACTGTTTCTACAACTTGCTTTCCTACTTCAGTTTTTATTGTACTTGCTCCAGTATTTGTGATTATAGCTGCTACCCCATTAAGTTTTTGATTTGCAGAATATATTATTTTAGGTTTTTCTATATTATCTGTAGTAATTGATAATAACTTTTCTGTAAAATCTTCTGGAATTAAAAGTGTAGCATAATATTTTCCATTTTCTAATCCTTCTTCTGCTTCTTTTTTACTTATAAAATTCCATCCAAGAGCATCATTTTCTTTCATAGAATCTATTATTTGTTCTCCTGCATTAAATTCTTTTCCATTAAAGCTTCCACCCTTATCTTCATTAACCACTCCAACTTGAATTCCTCCTGTACTTTCATAAGGAGCCCAAGCTGCCTTAATATTAAACCAAGCATATAGACATGGTAATATTATAAGAGCTATAGCCATGGCTAAAGCCACTTTGTTTTTAAAAATCTCTTTAATATCTCTTTTATAAATTTTCAAAACATTCTTCATCTAACCACACCTTCATTTTTAATAATAAGACTATTATATCATAAAATGACTAAAAGTCATTTTATTTATTAAAATCTTATAAAAAAATTTAGGAGTCTTAAAATCAACTCCTAAATTTATTATTACCACTTCTTTTTGTTTTTTAATAATGATGATACATCTAACTGTTCTTTTTCTTCTTTCTTTTTTTGTTTTTTCTTTTTATCTTTAGAAATTACATCATCATTTTCTTTTTCATCACTTATATTAGTATACTCTTTTTCTTCTTTTTTATTTTCCTCATCTTTACTTTTTTCTTTTTTATTTTTTTCTGAAGAATTTTTTAGTTTCTTAAAGTACTTTGAAAAGTCTAAATTAAGTCTTCTATAAACTATATCCAAGAAAAATAAAACTAAAGCAAAAATTAAAAATATATTGCTTAAATTTATTTTTTTATATGCTTCTTTAAGTTCACCTTTAAAAGCATCTTTAGGATTATTTATAAATTTTCCATTAACCTCACTTACTAAAGTATTAAGCTTATCTTTGTTTTTATTAAATTTATATTCATCAGAATATTGAAGGGAAAAAGCACCTGTATAATTATTTATAACTTCACCATCTTTTTCTTCCCTTACATTAAAATTATAAAAACCTATTTCATTTAATTTTACTCTTCCTGTATATTTTCCTGGTTCTTCTTGAGTAAGTTCAAGTTCTCCATTGTTTCCTGATTCACTATTATAAATTGCTTTTATCTTTGAATCTTCTAAATTTGAATCACTATAAAATTCTATTAATGCTTCATTTCCATCTTGAGATATAGAAAGCTTTCCTTCATCACTTAGCTCTGGGATGGTCCAATAGATAGCATTTTTTATAAGTTGTGCTCCTTTATCCCATGTTAAATAGTCACTACTCCACTGTCCATTAATATCAGAAGTCCAGCTTACAGTTTTTCCAATTCCATATCTATAAGAGGCAAGTATTGGCTCATCATGATTTGAAGTAAGAATTTCTGTTGCATTATCCTTTATTGAAGTTCCTATATACCCTTTTAGTTTAGGAATTCCTTCTTTAGTATTAATTCCGCTTAAAATTTCACTATTACTTGAAATTGAAGGAGTAAATTCTTCATTTATTATATAAGTTCCAGCAGATAATAACACTTCCCTTGCAAATATTCTTGGAATATCTGTATATTGGTCTGTGTGATAATGCCTTCCACCTCCTTGGTTTGCTAAAGCTTCTAAAAGATTTCCATCTGCATCTTCTCCAACTGAAACAGTTGATAAAGTAATGCCTTCATTTTTTATATTGTTTATAAGGTCTGTATAATTACTTAAAGGAAATCCATCTTGTCCATCAGTTAATAAAATTATATGCTTTATTTTTCCTTTGCTATTTAACTGTGACTTATATCCTTGCTCTAATGCAGGATAAATTGAGGTTCCTCCTCCTATAGATATTCCCCCTATCATTTCCTTTATGCTTTTTATATCCTTAGCACTTTGCATTTCTACAACATTCTGATATTTATCATCAAATGCAATAACATTTATTTCATCACTTTCTCTTAAAGATTCTAGTGCATTCATAGCAGCTTCTTTAGCTAAGGTAAGCTTGCTTACTTCTCCATTTCCAGAAGACATACTTCCAGATTTATCAATAATTAAGCTTATGCTTATTGGTGGTACTTCATTTTTTCCTTTTTTGTCCATATTTACTGGAAGAATTTTTTCTAAAGGAGTATTTCTATATCCTCCTAAGGCATAAGAGTTTTCTCCTCCAAATGTAACAACTCCTCCACCATAGTCTTTTACATAGCTTTCTATATTATCAATAAATCCTGAATTTAAATCATCTTTATGAACATCACATAAAACTATTGTTTTATACTCAAGCATTTCATTTAATTCTCTAGGTGCTGAATTTGGAGAAACAATATTTAAATTACAACTTGTATTTTTTAATGTTTCTATAACTCCTAAAGCTGAATTTTCTTTTCCTTGAATTACAAGTATATTAGGAGGAGCTATTACATTAGTAAAGCAGCTATATTCATTATTAATGCCATTTGTATCTTCATACGCCTCAACTAAAACTCTATATTCCTTAAAACCTCCTGTTGTTTGAACATCTTTAAAAACAAATTTATTGCTTCCTTTTTGAAGTTCAACCTCCTCTTCTGCTTTTTTATCTCTTCCTGAAAATAATGTTAACTTTGCTTTTGTTTGTACATTAGATTCAATTGTTGTAGTAACTGTAAATTCTTCTCCTATAGAAATATTATCAGGTACTTTAACATTTTCTACATATACCTCATTTCCACTTTCATTTGAAACCTTATATACCTTTAAATCTATATTCTCCTTATTTAAAAGAACTATATTGTTTAATAAATCACCTTTATTTTCTTCTCCATCAGTAATTAACACAATTCTTTTAGAGGCATTTTTATCAAATAAAGAAAAGGAAGTATTTATTGCTTCTTCAATATTAGTGGCACTTACTAAAGGGGCAGATTTTATTCCATTATATTCTTTTTTGTTATCCATTACCTTGTCAATAGTAGCATTATCTCCAAAAACAACTACTCCTGCCTTATTATTTTTAGGCATTTCTTCTAAGGCCTTGTCAATAAAATCTATCCCCTTCTCCTTAAAGAGAGACATGCTATCTGATACATCTAAAATAAAAATTGTAGATATATTTCTTCCTTTTATTGAAAGGGTTATATCTGCTATACCACAAACTATAAAAATAATTATAAGTATTCTGCTTATAAGATTTACTAGATTTTTTCTTTTTAAGTTTTTAAATTTTTTTAGAACAATATACATAAAAACTAAAATAATAGGTATTAGAATAAATGCATATGCCCTTGAAACTTCTATATCCATAACTCTCACCTAATTTCCTTTTAAGTATAATATCCATTCTAAAATTAAAAATCCTAAAGCTGTTAATAAAATTAATGGACTTAAAGAAAATCCTCTTCTTAATATTTTATTTTGCTTTTTTACATTTTCACTTGATGAAGTTTTTTCACCATCTAAAATGCTTTCTTCTGAAGGATAATTTATAGAAAATAACTCTTCTTTTTCTCCATTTTCCGTAGTTTCTTTTACTTTATATAAACCTAAATTTGTTAAGCTATCATAAGAGTCTCCCTTTTCTACTTCAGTTATTGATTTATCAGGATTTATAACCTTTATCTCCTTACTTGTTGTGCTTCCTTTTATAGTTATTTCATCTCCAGAGACAAATTTATTTTTATATAAAATTCCTGAATTTATCATTTTTTCTTCAAGCTCATAGATAAATAGTGGAAATTCTTTCTTTAAAGCAATATCACTATTGTGAATATCAAATCCTATTGCTCCTATCATTCTTTCATCCTTTTCCCCAATAAATGCTATAACATCTTCTCCTGCCTTTAATAAAGCTTTTCCATAGTAAGG
>ONGV01000264.1 GCA_900317445.1 uncultured Eubacteriales bacterium
GGATTTTTAAAAGATGCTGGAGTTGAAATAACAGAAATGAACTCTGGATGTATCTGCTGTTCTTTAGTTGGAGATTTTGGAACTGCTTTAAAGGAAGTTTTAACTAAGTTTACTCCTGATAGAGTTCTTATAGAACCATCTGGAGTTGGTAAGTTATCTGATGTTATAAAAGCTGTTCAAGGCATCGAAGGTGAAATTGATGCAAAATTAAATAACTTTGTTACAGTTGCAGATGCCTTAAAGTGCAAAATGTATGAAAAGAATTTTGGTGAATTTTATAATAACCAAATTGAAAATGCAAAAACTATTATTTTAAGCCGTACACAAAAAATGTCTCAAGAAAAACTAGAAGAAGCTGTAGCTATTATTAAAAAACATAATGATAAAGCTACAATAATAACTACTCCTTGGGAAGATTTAAGTGGTGCTACTATTCTTTCTGCAATGGAAAAGAAAAATTCTTTTGAAGAAGAAGTTTTAAAAGAACATAAACATGAAGAAGAATGTGGTTGCGGACATCATCACCACCACCATGACCATGATGAAGAAGAATGTGGTTGCGGACATCATCACCACCACCATGACCATAATGAAGAAGAATGTGGTTGTGGACATCATCACCACCACCATGACCATGATGAAGAAGAATGTGGTTGTGGACATCATCACCATCATCATGAACATGGAGAAGAATGCACTTGTGGACACGACCATCACCACCATCATGCAGATGATGTATTCACAAGCTGGGGAGTTGAAACACCTCATAAATATACTGAAGAAGAAATTAAATCTGCTTTAGAAGCTTTATCTGCTTCAGATGAATATGGAATGATTTTACGTTCTAAAGGAATACTTCCAAGTGTAGATGGAGAATGGTTCTACTTTGATTTAGTTCCTGGTGAATATGAAATACGTAAAGGAAATCCAGATTATACAGGAAAAATTTGTGTAATTGGTACAAATCTTAAAACCCCAGAAATTGAAAAGCTATTTAAGTTAGCATAAGGAGGAAAAAAATTTGGATATACCAGTTTACTTAGTTAATGGATTTTTAGAAGGTGGAAAAACTTCTTTTTTAAGAGAAACTCTTCAAGATGAAAATTTTTCTCAAGGAGAATCTACCCTTTTAATATTAACAGAAGAAGGAATTGAAGAACTTGACAAAGAACTTTTAGAAAAAACTAATTCAAGTTTAGTAATAGTTGAAAATGAAGAGGACTTAACAGAAGAATTCTTTAAAGAATGTAACTCTGTATATAAGCCAGAAAGAGTTCTTATAGAATGTAATGGAATGTGGCAAATGGAAACATTTTTTAATATGCCAGCTCCTAAAGAATGGATAATTGTTCAACTTATAACCTTACTAGACTATACTTCTCTTGAACTTTATTTAAACAATATGAAGTCAATGGTTATAGATAAAATAGGTTCATCAAATATGATAATTGTAAATCGCTGTGATGAAGATTTAGAAAAACTTCAAAGCTTTAGGCGTACAATAAAAGCAGTAAACAGAGGAACAGCTATTTACTTTGAAAATAAGGTAGGTCAAATTATGGATTTAGGTCCTGAAGAACTTCCTTATGACTTAAATGCTAAGGTTATTGAAATAAATGATGAAGATTTTGGAGTATGGTACATAGATGCTTTAGATAATCCTAAAAACTATAATAACAAAACAATTAAAATTAAAGGAATGGTTTATAATAAACCTGAATTTCCAAAAGGAAACTTTGTATTTGGAAGACTTGCTATGACATGCTGTGCAGATGATATATCCTTTGTTGGAGTTATAGCTAAGTATGAAATGGCTAAAACATTAAAACATAACTCATGGATAACTTTAACTGCTAAAGTTAAATATGAATTTAATAAAGAACAACAAGAAGACCTTCCTGTTTTAATTGTACAAAATATTGAACCAGCTCAAGAGCCTGAAGATAAGATTACTTATTTTAATTAAAATATATTAAATTTTAAAAAGGGCTATTGCATAAAGAAGTATTAATACAATGCATGTTATTATGAAATTTCTTTGTGCAGTAGCCCTAATTTATTTTCATTTATATCTTTTTTAAATATATTATTACAAATATTTTTGACAAGAAATATTAGCTATAATAAAATAAACATAAAGATTATACCTTGTTAATAAAGGAGGTTTTGGAAATGATACCTAGTAAAAATAAAATATATACTTATAAAGATTACCTAACCTTTCCAGAGGATGAAAGAATAGAAATTATAGAAGGAGAAATTTTTAATATGTCACCAGCACCAGCAAGAATACATCAAAAATTAATATCAAAATTATCTCAAGTACTTCAAAATTATATAGATAGTAATAATGGAGAATGTGAGGTATATGTAGCTCCCTTTGATGTAATACTAAAAAATGATAATGAAGAGGCTATTAATAGTAAATCAGTAGTTCAACCTGATATTTCAGTTATATGTGATAAAAATAAATTAACTGACTCTGGATGCACTGGTTCTCCTGATATGATTATTGAAATTGTATCACCATCAAATTCAAGTCATGATTATATAACAAAGCTAAATCTTTATCAAAAATACAAAGTTAAAGAATATTGGATTATTGATCCTAGAGTAAAGAAAACATATGTCTATAAATTAGGTGAAAATGAATTTTATGATATGGTGAATTCATATACTTTTCAAGATAAAGTAAAAGTAAATATTTATGATGATTTAGAAATTGATTTTAGTACATTTAACTTATAAAAATTCATAGATTAAAATTATATAAACTGGATTAAGGCAAGGGAATTATTATCCCTTGCCTAATCCAATAGATTTTAATAATCCCATTCATCCTTATTTTCTTCATATTCTAAATGCATACTCTCTAAAAATTCTATAATGTCTTTATATATAGCACCATCTATCTCTGCTCCACTTTCGTGGTCCCAATATGTAAAAGATAATCCTTCTTCATCTGGTTTAGGTAAACATAGCCAAAATGAAAAATATCTATCAAACCCAAAAGAAAACCATCCCTCACTTTTAAAAGGCTCAGCTTCTGAACTTTTTATTGAATTTTCAATAGTATCTATATAGCCAAATGGTAACTCTATTTTTGAATATTCAGCATAAAATTCTCTTAAAGCTTTTGGAGCTAATAATAAAGTTTCATAATCATATGTACTTTTAGTAACTATGACTTCATCCCCATATTCATCTAATAATTTTTCAATATAGTTTTTTATTTTGCTCATTTTTATCTCCTTAATTTTTCCATTGATATTATAATACTATTTTTTTATAAAATAATAATATTATTCTTTGAATTCATTAAAAGTTCATTAGCTATTTTTTCTGGAGTATCTTCTCTTAATACATAATCTAAAACATCACATATTGGTAGATTTTTATGTAAAAGTTCAATATAGTAATCAGCCTTTACATCATCTACTTCACATAAATATTTTTTTATAATACTTACCACTTCAATAATATCACTTTTGCTTAAATCCTTAATATATGGAGGATTAGGAGTTAATGCCTTTCTTGAAATAATATCTAATGAAGTCCATCCCCAATATTCTATAAATTCACTTCCATCATATTCTTTACTTGTAATATGGTTAAGTTCTTCTAATTCATTACTACAATATTTAATATTACTTTCAGCAATAATATCAATTAATCTTCCAACATATTCTATTTTGCTTTCATCTATTATTGGAAATTCTAATTCTTTTCTCATATAATTAACCTTTCCTTTATTTATACCTTTTCACATATATAATACCATAAATATACAAATTTTACAAACAAACTTAAAATATATTTGTGCATCTTAGCAATTAAAAATGACTCTTTAAGATAAAGTACATTGAAAAAATATACAGCTTAAAGTACATTATAGAAAAGAAGATTTAAAATATGTGGGAGTAAATCATATGAAAATTAGAATTGAACATATAGAAGATGATGAAAAAGAAGTAATTATTAGATGTAAAGAAATTGATAATTATGTCTTAGAAATAAAATCATTATTAGAATCTAAATACAATAAGATGATTGGAATGCTAAATGGTGAAAAATATTTCTTTTATCCAAATGAAATATATTATATTGAGCATATTGATAATAAAACATTTGCTTACATGAAAGAAAAAGTATATATAATAGCGTACAGTCTTGAAAAATTAGAACAGATTCTTGATAAACAAACCTTTTTTAGATGTAGCAAATCCATGATTTTAAATTTAAGACATGTAAAAAAATTTAAAAGCTCCATGGGTAATAGAATTATAGCTACTTTAGATAATGAAGAAAATGTTATTATATCAAGACATTACTCAAAAATATTAAGAGCCTACTTAAAGGAGGAAAGTTAAAATGGAAAAATTAAAAAAAATAATACGTTCTGAAATAGATGTAGAGTTTTTTGCATGTATGCATTCAATGTTAATGATATCTGTACTTGGATTTGAACTATATTTATATGGAATAAAAGCTATGTCCTATGTAACAATATTTCAAATATTTGTACTAAGTTACATAGTAGCTTGGTTTCAAAAAATATTATTTATAAAAGAAAAAATTTATAGCAAACTAGAATATAAAATAAGGACAGTTTTATGGAATATAGGTCCAATAATAATAACTTTAATAACAGGAAAATTACTTCATTGGTATAAAGGTCTCCCTAGTTTTATAGAAATTGTATTTATTATTATAATGCTTATTTATTATATACTTGTTTGGTGGTTACTTCAAATATTTTATAAAGATGAAACCAAAAGCTTAAATAATATGCTTTTAAAATATAAAGAAAATCATAAGGAGAAAAATGAAGATGGATATAATCAAGATAAATAATCTTACTAAAGATTATGGAAATAAAAAAGGTATATTTAATGTAAACATCTCAATCAAAAAAGGAGAGGTTTTTGGATTTTTAGGACCAAATGGTGCAGGAAAAACTACAACAATTAGAAATTTAATGGGCTTTATTAGGCCAGATAGTGGCACTTGTAGCATATTAGGTATGGATTGTTTTAAGGAATCTGAAAAGATAAAAGAAAAACTTGGATACTTAGCAGGAGAAATAGCTTTTTTTGATGATTTAACAGGTATTAAACTTTTAAACTTTTTAGCAGATATGAAAGGTATTAAGGATAAAAGAAAAATGAATGAATTAATAGAAAGATTTGAGTTAGACCCTAGAGGGAAAGTTAAAAAAATGTCAAAAGGAATGAAACAGAAAATAGGAATTATTTCAGCTTTTATGTCTGATGCAGAAGTATTCATATTAGATGAGCCTACTAGTGGCTTAGACCCATTAATGCAAAATAGGTTTGTTGATTTAGTTTTAGAAGAAAAGAAAAAAGGAAAAACTATTTTAATGTCCTCACATATCTTTGAAGAAATTGAGAAAACTTGTGATAGAACAGCTATTATTCGTAATGGAAAAATAGTTGCTATTGAGGATATGGACAGCCTTTCAAAGAAAAGGAATAAAACTTATATTATTTCATTAAGTAATAAAAATGAAGTTGAAAAAATAAAAAAAGATAATTTTAATATAAAAAATATTGATGGACTTAATGTTTCAATTTCTGTAAAAAATAATATAAGTGAATTTTTAAAAAATGTTTCAAAATATAAAATATCAGATATGAATATAAAAACTGAAAGTTTAGAGGAAATATTCTTACATTATTATGGAAAGGAGAAAATTTAAATGGCACTTTTTATTAGAAATTTAAAACAAATAGTAAAGCCTTTACTTATATTTATAATAGTTTTATCAATGTATACTTCAATTATTATTTATATGTACAACCCTTCATTAATTGATATGTTAAATGACTATCAAAAAGCTCTTCCACAAACAATGTCAGCATTTGGAATGACAGGAATAGCTACAAGCTTAATAGAATTTATAAAAATATATTTATATGGATTTTTAATGCTTATTTTTCCTATGATATTTATAATTATAATCACTAATATGACAATAATGAAATATGTAGATAGTGGTTCTATGGCAAACCTTCTATCAACAAATAACTCAAGGAGAAAAATAATATTAACTCAAGGATTTTCAATAATACTTGGAGTAATAGTTTTAATGACCATTATGACAGTTATAGGAATCATTTGTAGTGAGGCAATGTTTAAAGGAGATTTAGATATTTCTAAATATATATCATTAAATTTTTCTACACTTTTAGTTCAATTAGTTATAGCAGGAATAGCATTTTTATCAGCTTGTATATTTAACGAATCAAAATATTATTATGCATTAGGTGCAGGAATTCCTTTATTGTTCTTTCTTATTAATATGCTTTCAAATATGGGAGAAAAATTAAAAAATCTAAAATATTTCACCATATATACACTACTTCCAGCTGATAAAATTATTCAAGGTGAAGGTGAAATATGGATATATAACTTAGTATTAATAATAATAGCTATAGTTTTATTTGGAGTAGGTGTAAAAATTTTTACAAAAAAGGATTTACCATTATAAATTAATTGTATTATCTTAAAAATGGGCTATCACATTATATTACTTTGTTAATAGTATACTATATATGTTACAATTTTTTATGTGAGGCCCTATCTTTAATGTGAATTAATAGTTAGTTATAGAAATGAAAGAATTTTTCACAATTATGTTAAATAATAAATTTATGCAAAATCACTAAAAGTTAATAAATATAAATTCTTTTCCTTTAACACAAAATAAAAACAAATTTCTGTTCGCCATTTACTTTCATATTCTCCAAGCTTATTAATTCTTACAATTTCACAATCTTTAAAATTATTTTTAAAATATTCTATAATCTTTAGGTATTTTTCATATTTTTCTATATAGCTTTTATATCCTTTTTCAAATTCTTTAAGTGTTTCTGAATTATTATTCTTATTTGTCTTATAACTTTCATATCTTCTCTCATAACTTTGAAACCTATTTCTAGAACCATTATAATAATTTTCTAAGTCATTTATAAAATCTTCATAGGATATTTTATAACATTTATTAAATTCTATATCTTCAACGTATTCACTTAAAATCTCGTCTAAAGTATCATCCTTTCTAAAATAAATATCACTTTCATTATAATCATGAAATTCATCAACAAGTAACAATTTTAATAAATACTTTTTTATATTACATATTTTTTCATCTGAAAGATTAAATTCACTAATAGAAATATCTAAAGTCCAAGTTAAAAATCCATATACACTTATTGAACTTGATTTAAATATATATTCTTCTTTCCATAAAGAAATTATCTTTAAAAAATTTCTCCAGTCTTTAATATTTATATTTTTCAAATTCTCTTCTTCACATAAAAGTTTGTAAATTTCTTTTTTTAAATCTTCATTAAAAAATAAATTTTCTACTTCTTTAAATAAATCTATCTTCATTTATAGTTCCTCCTTTTTATGGCAAAATAGCAACTGCTCTTACTAAACTCCCTTCTGCTTCTATCTTTAGTGGAAAAGCTACTATGTTAAATTCTTTAAC
>ONGV01000119.1 GCA_900317445.1 uncultured Eubacteriales bacterium
CAGCATTAAAGATTAAAGAATGCAAAGAAGAAATAGGAAAAGGAATTATTGGACAAAAGGAAATAATAGATAATGTATTAATAGCTATCTTTTCAGGAGGAAATGTACTTTTAGAGGGTATGCCTGGGCTTGGAAAAACTCAATTGGTAAAAACAATTTCTAAGGTTTTAAATTTAAAATTTTCAAGAATACAATTTACTCCAGATTTAATGCCAGCTGATGTTGTTGGAACTAATTTAATTGTTAAAGAAAATGATATGACAAAATTTAAGTTTGAAGAAGGACCAGTTTTTACTAATCTTCTTTTAGCAGATGAAATAAACAGAGCAACTCCAAAAACTCAATCTGCTCTTTTAGAGGCAATGGGAGAAAAAAGTGTAACTGTTGGAAAGGTAACATATGATATGCCAAAACCTTTTATGGTTTTAGCAACTCAAAATCCAATTGAACAAGAAGGTACTTATCCACTTCCAGAAGCTCAGCTTGATAGATTTCAATTTAAAGTTAAGGTGGATTTCCCAAGCTTAGACGAATTAAGCAAGATAATAGATTTAACTTTAGGAAAAGAGGGAGAAGAAATAAATTCAGTTTTAAATGGTAAAGAAATACTTGAAATGAAGGAAGCTATAAGAGAAATACCAATAGCTGACCCTGTTAAAGAATATGCTTTAAAAATAATTTTAGCAACTCATCCTGAAGTAAAGGAAGGTCATGAGCTTTCTAAAAAATATGTAGAGGTAGGGGCAAGTCCAAGAGCAGCTCAAGGATTAATTAGTGGAGCAAAGGTTAAGGCTGTAATGGAAGGAAGATATAATGTTTCTTTTGATGATATAAAATATATTGCATATCCTGTTTTAAGACATAGAATAATTTTAAACTTTGAAGGTATAACAGAAGGAATAACAGAGGAATATATAATTGAAAAAATCCTAGAGGATTTAAGGGTAGTGTAGTATATGGAAGAAAAAATTTTTAATGATGATTTTTTTAAGAAATTACAAAAGATACATTTAAATATTAATTTAAGAATAACAAAAGGTCTTCAAGGTGGAAGAAAATCTCATGCAAAGGGAATGTCAGTAGAATTTTCTGATTTTAGAGAATATGTCCCTGGAGATGATTTTAGAAGAGTTGATTGGAATGCTTATGGAAGGTTTGATAAATTATTTATAAAGGTATTTATGGAAGAGAGAGAAGGTATATTTAATATATTTTTAGATAAAAGTGCTTCAATGGATTATGGAGAAAAAAATAAGAAGATAAAAGCTCTTCAAATTGTAGGTGCTTTAAGTTATATAGCTTTAAATAATTTAGATAGAGTAAATGTTAATATTTTAGAAGAAGATAATCTTTATGAAATTAAAGGAGGAACTGGAAAGAAGGTATTTCAAAATATATTAAAAGAACTTGAAAATATAGAGTTTAATGGAAAGACAAAACTTTCAGAAGCTATAACAAAAAGAAAAATAAATTCTAAGGGAGTTTCTATTATTGTTTCAGATTTTTTATGTAATGAGGGAATAGAAAGTCTTGAAAAGGCATTAAAATACTTAGCTTATAAAAAACAAGAAATAATACTTATTCAAGTTCTTTGTGAAGAAGAAATAAATCCTAAAATAGAGGAAGAAGTAACCTTATTAGATAAGGAAACTGGAGAAGAAATAAAGCTTAACTTAAATTATAAGGTAATAGAAGAGTATAAAAAAACCTTAAAAAACTTTAATAAAAATCTTGAAACCTTAGCTAAAAAATATGGAGGAAAGGTTATTTTTTCAAATACTAATATGAGCCTTGAAGAAATAATTTTAGGAGAGCTTGGAAAGAATAGAGTTATAAATTAGAAGGAGGAAAACTTTTGGGAATAACAAATTTATGGCCATTGTTTTTTAGTATAACAATTCCAATGGTTGTACTACTTTATATATTAAAAAGAAAATACAAAGAAAAAGAAATTTCCTCTTCTCTTTTATGGATGGAGGCTTATAAAAATAGTTCTGCAAATACTCCTTGGGAAAAGCTTAAGGTTAATATTATGATGTTTCTTCAAATACTAATTTTAGCCTTAATTATACTTGCACTTATGAGTCCTTACTTAAATTTTGGACAAAAAGAATATAAAAATATAATTGTTGTAATTGATAATACAGCAAGTATGAGTACATTATATGATGGAGAAAAAACAAGGCTTGAAGAGGGTAAAAACTTAGCAGAAGAATATATAAAAAATTCTAAGGAAGAGAATGAAAGTTATATAATTTCTTATAATGGAGGAAATGATTATGATGTTGTAAATGACTTTAAAGATATTACTCAAAAATATGGAACAGGAGATATAACTAATATATTTTCTTATGTAAGGGCATTAGGAGAAGGGCTTGAAGGATATGAGGTTTTAGTTATAACAGATAAAGAAATAAATCTTGAAGATATAACTGGAAAAGTAATTTCTTTAGGAAATAATGGGGAAAACGTAGGAATTACAAACTTAGCTCATAAATTTCATGATGATAAGATAAAGATAATTGCTACAATAAAAAACTTTGGAAACTCTGACTATAATGGAGACTTTTCTTTATATGGAGAGGATAACTTATTAGATGTAAAAAGTATTACTCTTAGCACAGGAGAAAGCACTACTTTAAATTATGAATATGATAAATTTAGTTATAAATATTTAAAAGGAGAGCTTTCTAAAAATGATTTAGTAGCTTTAGATAATGTTTATTATGATGTAATTTCTGAAGAAAAAGAAAAAAAGGTACTTTTAATAACTGAAAAAAATGTATTTTTAGAAAAAAGCTTAAGTAATTTAGAAAATATTTCTCTTTATAAAACCAATGATTCAGAAAATATTCCTGATGAGGATTATGATTTATATATATTTGATAATAAAAACATGAAAAATATTCCAAAGTCAGGTTCTATATTATTTATAAATCCAAAATCTAATGAATTTTTTAATGTAGAAGAAGTTGATAAGGCTGTATCTGGAACATCTTTAAATGAAGAAATGCCAAATTATCTTAAAAATATGAATTTTGCTCTTTCAAAATACAAAAAAATAGAAATTCCTTACTATGGAAAAGCTTTATTAAAGGCAGGAGAAGATGTTATAGCATTTATTGGGGAAAAGGATGAAAGAATGATAGGAGCAATA
>ONGV01000186.1 GCA_900317445.1 uncultured Eubacteriales bacterium
AGAAGATTATGATTCTATAAATGATTTAATTGAAAAGGGCTGGATTGAATGGGACAGAAAAAATGATATGATTTCACTTCACCATATTATTTCAGATTTATCCTATGAAGAGCTTAAGCCTACAGGAGAAAATTGTGAAAAATTTATAACTTCCATAACAAAATATATTAATAAAAAACATTGGAAAACCTACTATTCAAAAAGAAAGGCAATATCCTTTGGAGAAATTATAGGAAAGAGATTAAAGGGAGAAAATGAGGCTACAGCAAAGTTTTTTGAAACCCTAGGTTCTAAAACAGATTTAGAAAAGTCAACAGAATACTTATTAAAGTCAATAGATATTTATAGAAAAATTTATGGAGAAGGAAGTATTAAAGAAGGAGAATTATATTTAAAACTAGGCAAGGCACAAAAAAATATAATATTTTATACAGAAGAAAGTGAAGCTAATAAAGCTTGGCTTAAAATTCAGCAATATTATAAAAAATACATAGATATTATAAATAAGAATTTTAAATATGAGCCAAAAAAATTAGCAGAAGGATATATTAAATTAGCACAAGGATATGAAGAAATAAATATTAATGCTATATTTTTTAATATTGAAGAAGAATTTGTATGGAATGAAGCAGAAAAATATTATTTAAAGGCTTTAAAAATAATTGAAGAAAACTTTAATGAAGAGAGTAAAGAAGCAAAAAGAATTTATAAACTACTACAAGAATTTTATTCAAATATGATGAATAAAAATGCAGATTATGAAAAAGCAGCCTTTTATGAATCAAAACTTGAAAAGGAAGAAGTATCAAAGGCAGAACAGCTATACAATATGGCAGAGGAAGCAAAATATGCTGGGGAGTTAGATAAGGCAATAGGTTTTCTTAAAAAAGCATTAAAAGAAAAAGAGGATGAAGTATATACCAAAAGCTTTATACTAGAAGAACTTAGTGAACTTTTTGAGAAAGCAAAAGATTATGATAAGGCTTTAGAATGTGTATTAAAGGTTATAAAAGATAATAAAATTACAGATTTAGATAATTATGATTTTTTAAGTAGTTATTTTCAAATAGGCAAACTATATAATATAAAGAAAAATTTTAATGAGGCAAAAGCATATCTTGAAAGAGTTATAGGTTTTGGAGAAAAAATAATAGAAAATGATAAAGAAGAATTAGAAGAAACATTTTGTGCAGAGTGTATTATAAAAGCCTATATAGAACTTGGAAAATGTGATGAAGAAAATAAATTATCCTATTTATTAAAGGCTTTAGATATTTATAATATGTATGAAGGAAAGCTTAATTCTTTATATATAAAAGAGTTATTTGAAACACTAGCAAATCTATATAAAAATGACTATGTTAAAGCAAAAAACTATTATATAAAAGCAGCAGAATATGTTAAAAATAGTTATAGGGATTTAGATGGAGATTTAACCTTAGAGATGTATTTTAAAGCATTAGATATTATAAAAAATAATTTTTATGCATCAGATAATAGCCTTTCATTAGAGGAAAAGGATAAAGAATTATCTAATATTTACTTAATAATAGGAGATATATTTAATGATGAAAAATTTAATGAAAAAGAATCTCTTAATTATTATTTAAAAGCTTTAGGATGTTTAAAAAAATATATAGGAAAATACTCTTACGAAAAAGCAATACTAGAATATAAAATAGGAATGGCTTATAGTGCATTAGATAATAGTGAAAAGGGAGATTTATATTTAAAAAAATGTAACTATAAACTTATAGCAGAAACAAAGGAAAAATTAACTGATAATATAGGAGAAAAGATAAAAGCTTATGTAGATGCAGGAGGAAATTATAGTTTAATTGATGATTATAAAAATGAAATTTATTGTTATGAAAAAGCAATAAAAATGATAAAAGAAAATTTAAATGAAGATGAATATAAAACTTCAAGAAAATACTATATGAGCAGATTAAATTTACTTGCGGAAGTATATAAATATATTAAAGATTATGAAAATGCAAAAAAATGCTACCTAGAACAGCTTAAAGTATATAAAGAAGGTGAAGAAGAGGATTTAGATGATTTAATTGGATTATATAAAGATTTAAGCTATATATACAAAAAAACTGGAGATGAAGAAGAAGCAGAAAAATATGAAGAAGAAATTAATAAAATAAATGAGGATGTTATAAAATTTTAATTATGCATATATAAAAATAACAAATATGAAAAGAGTCCAAAATAGGGCTCTTTTTATTTTGAGAAAATCCTGTTATCTGTTATGTTATTAAGCCAACAATAAAGTTTAAATTGCTTTTTATTCAAAATGAGAATTACAGAATGTGACATAAAACAACATATAATTAAAACATAAACTAAATAAAGGTATATATTTTAATACAAAAAGTGTATAAAGGAGGAATATTTATG
>ONGV01000187.1 GCA_900317445.1 uncultured Eubacteriales bacterium
ATTCTTGCATTTTTTCTTGATATAATATTCTAAGTATTAATAAAGTTATGCTTTCTACCAATTTAAAATTATACTTATTATATCCAAAAGTATTTACAAGCTGTGCAGCTCTAATATTTTTGTTAATCTCAACTTCATATCCAAGAGGAGCAAAATATTCATTTATTGCTTCTTTATTGTTTTCTATAAAATAATAATCATTTTTATTTTCTTCCTGAGCCTTACATAATAAACAATAACTTAAAAGCTTATTACAAACTCTTTTGAAATTTTCTTTATCTCTATTAGAAAGTGTATCGTAAATCAAATTAATTTTTCCTCCATATCTCAAAATCTTTAAACTTAAATCCATTTTTATTTACATAAGACTTTTTACCTTTAATTTTAAAACTTGAAACACTACTACTTCCAAATAACCTTATATAAATTATTTTTATATAATCATCTATTGTTAAAACCTCTATTTCAGAGGCACAAATCATCTTTTTATCTCCTAAAAGTTCATCAACAATCTTATTAACCTTTTTATAAGAATACCTCTTTTCTTGATTAGCTTTAAACTCTTTAAGTTTTCTTTCCCTTTCCTCTTTGCTTATAGGATTTTTGTTAACCTTTTCAGGTTTAAATGACTTACTACCTTCATTTGCAATATATAACGAAGTTTCATCTATAAAATCATAAGAATACAAAACAAACAAATCTGAAAGTTCTTCTAAATAATCAACAGATAAATTTAATTCCAAATCCTTATACTGCTTACAAGTGTATTCTAATATGCTTTTTATGGTTCCTGTTATATCCCTAGAATTATTTAAAAGAAACTTTGCCCTTGTAACAGCTGCTTTTATATATTTTGCATGCTTAATATCTATTTCTTTTATAATATCATCTACATCTTCAAAGGAATTAATAACACTATAAATTTTATCCTTAACTAATTCTTTTCCCTGTTCTAAAGAATTTAACTCCAATTCCTTTACAAAAAATTCACTAGCTTCATTAACAACATTATCATCTATTACCATTTCATTTAACTTTTCAATTATAAGAGGCCTATACCTTGAAACATTTTCTGAAGTTTTTAACCTGTGATAAGATTTATCAATAATATCCTTTGCATAAGAACCAAAAAGCTCCTCAAAAATTTCCTGTGGAGTTTTCTGCTTTGTTAATCTATCTATATACTTTTTAATATTAGCATTTAACTTTTTTAATCCACTCATTATATCCTTAGTGATATTAAAAACCTGCTTTATAATAAGTCCACTATTAATTTTTTCCTTAGAATAAAGAAGACTATAAATACCTATAATATTTCCTTGATACTCAGTAGATTCATTATTTACAATCTTCACTAAAGCCTCAATAATAACAATAGAATAATCATGAAAATTAATAATTTGCCTATAATCACTAGTAGTTTCTGGGTATATCCAGCCATAATTAGTAAGCTTTCTTATAAAAATATTAGCCCTATCCCTATTATTTGTAACTATTTCATCATCTACAATTCCAATTTCTTCATTATCAAATTCTTCATTTGCTCCATTTAAATAATCCTCAACCTCTTCAACCAATATTTCTCTATCAATTCCATAAGACAATCCATTTTGAACAAGCTTATAAATTAAAGAAATTATACTCAAATAAATTTTCTTATTTCCACTACTTAAAGGAGTAAAAAAGCCCTCTGGAACTATATCAAAAATTTTTAATTCATTCATATTTTACCTCTTCTAAAATTCTTACCACATCTTACACATTTATACCATCCATAATTACTTTTATTATTATCAAACCATTTATTTCTATAATTCATAACAATCATCTCCTACAGGTTTATACTACTATAATACACTTACTTGTTGTAAAATTCAATATATTTTGTAAACAAATATATATTATTGTCATATTTTAGGTGAAAAACTTTTATATAAAAACAAAAAGCCAAATTTTAAATTAAAAAACTTAAAATTTAGCTTTCTACTTAAATTTATTTTTTTATAATAGCTTGCCACCGGCAGTTTTACTGGACACTAAATATCCTAGCAAGTGGAAATATCACTTGCTTGCTTTAAAAAATAAGCCTCTCCATCACCATTATCATAAGACTAATTTCTATACTTTACTTGCTCCCAAGTTAAATCTTTTCTATCATCAAATCTTATCCAATTATAATCATTTAAGGTAGCTCCATTAGTTACTCTACATATAAGGTATGGGTCATAATAAGGTACTCCTATTTTATCTAGCAACCAAGAACATTTATATCTATTAGATGGCATAACTCTTGATGAAAATAATTCCTTCACATCTTTTAAAGTTACATTTGTTAACACCCCAAAAGCTCTAATATCTATATCATCTACAAAATTCTTTATTTTTACATAATCCCCATCTATTTCTACTCTCGTGCATACTCTATTCTTCTCCATAAAGTCAAAACTTATATACTTATCCATGCCTTACCCTCCAATTCTCTTAACCTTATATCCAGCAATCTTTTTACTCTATCTAAATATCTTGAATATTCTATAGGCACATCTATTTTAGATATATCATTCATAACACCATTAACATCTATTTTCAACGGAGATACTCCTAATTTTAATATTCCTTTCACTTGATTGCTAAACCGTGTACTAAACGGCTTAGATTTCACGTTCCTAATATTTTTAACATCAGTATAATTCATTGGAAATTCCATAGTATTTGATAAAAATGCACCCCCATTGTCAAATATAGGGGCTAATTTAAAATCATTTTCTTTCTTTATTAATGAAATATTATGAAAATGCCTATCATTATTTAATGTTATTGCATCTAATAATAACATTTTCCCTATGTTTGTTATGAAATTATCATCTAATTTTAGAAATTCCTTAATCTTTAATAAAGCCTCATCTGTAGGTAAATTATTTATAAATTCCAATAAATTCACACCTCTATTACTAAATAATCTAGGCAGAGTTTTTGCCACTTCACCATCTAACAAAAAATTCTTTGAATAACAACAATTTGTATAAATAACATCCTTATAAGATACTTTACAAAAATCATAATTAACATAATCTAAATTAGAAATATGTGAACTTAAAATAGAACATATAACTTCAGATAAAGCTTCATAACCTAAACTATCCTGCTTAATATAATAATTATCCTTGAACCACTTTAATTGCATACCTTCAGAACTACTTGAATGCTCAAAAAT
>ONGV01000189.1 GCA_900317445.1 uncultured Eubacteriales bacterium
TAGGAACTAAATATACTTTAAAAAGAAATATGAGAAATACTGATGAAATATGCTTAAGCTCTTTAAATATAGCAGGAATAGATAAAAATAATGTTATATTAAGTGGAATAAATGGGTTAAGACCACAAATTTTTTATGCAGAGAATAGTCTTGAAATAGAAGAAAAAATAAAGGATATAGTTTCAAATCTTAAAAATATAGAGAAAATGGATGATGACAATATAACCTTTTTAATATTAGAAGCAAAAAAGAAGTTAATTTATAAAAAGAAGATAAAAAAATATTCAAAAGCAACAGTAGAATCAATTAGAAGATATAAAGGATTAGAAAATGATATTATAATTATTCCAGATTTAAATAGTGAATTTTTAAATGATGAAGAAACTAAAAAACTCTTATATGTTGCAATATCAAGAGCTAGATGTGAAGTTATTCTTATAGTAAATATTGAAACTCTATCAAGAAAACAAGCTTCCCATTTTAAAAAAGAATTAAATGAATATTTTTAAACTCATTTTTGTATTATTTTATTTATGATATAATATTTTGAAATAAGGAATTATTAAGTAGGAATGAGGTAAATAAAAATGAGCTTTTTAGGAATATTAAAAAAAGTAATGAGAAACAATTCATTATCCTTAAAAGAGCCCAAGTTTGTAAAGGAATTTAGCACAGAGAATAAAAATATATTAAATTTACAGGAATTATTAAAAGAAACTAAGGATGAAGAAACTGCAAAGAATATTAAAAATAATATAAATCGCCTTTATTATGGACTTATAGGGGAAAGAAATGTAGCCTATGAATTAAAAAATAGTCATATGCCAATACTCATTTTACATAATTTATATTTAGAATTTGATGGACTTAATGCTCAAATAGATTTTGTAGTGGTTGGTGGAAAGTTTATTTTAGTTGTTGAGTGTAAAAATTTAATTGGAGAAATAGACATAAATAGTAAAGGTGAGTTTACAAGAATCTTTAAAACTAATACAGGAAAGGTATATAAAAAAGAAGGAATGTATAGTCCTATTGTCCAAAATGAGAGACATTTAGAATTAATAAAAGACATTCTTGAAAATGAAGGCTTTAAAAGAAGCAAGTTAGATAAAGCAATAGACCAGATTTCTGTAGTTGCAAATGAAAAAGCTATAATTAATGATAGATTTGCAAAAGATAAAGTAAAGAAAAGAGTAATAAAGCATGACCAGCTTATAGAAAAGATGAAGGAAATAGAAAGAAAAAGTACTATTTCCTTTACAGAAGAAACAATGTATAAAATATCAAATATACTGCTAAAATATAACAAAGAATATAGCATAGATTATAGTAAAATGTATAATATTGATAAAAATAATGAAAATGAAATGGAAGAAACTAAAACTGTACAAAATAATGAAGATAATACAGAAAAAATATCAATAGAGCAAACAGAGCTTTATAAAGAATTAAAAAAATATAGATTAAATAAAAGTAAAGAAGAAATGGTAAAAGCTTATATTTTATATAATAATAAGCAACTAGAAGAAATTGTAAAGTTAAAGCCTAAAAGTTTAGAGGAATTATCAAAGATAAGTGGTTTTGGAAAGGTTAAATGTGAAAAATATGGAATCGATATTATAGATATAGTAAAAAAATATAATTAAAGAATTTACTTTGTTATTTGAATTAAGAATTATCAAGTGATAAAGCTAAAAGTTCTTTTGTTAGGAAAGTAAGTACCTTCTAAATAGTGAACTTAAACAACAATTAGTATAAAAATATTGCACTATATTTTTTATAATTTTTTTAGTTAGAAAAGGTTTTTATATATTAATTGTAAACTTATCTTAATAAATATCGTTGACAATAATATTATTATAAGATATTCTTGTTTAGTAAGGGGTGGATTTTATGTATAATGTAGAAGAATTAAAGAAAAAAGTGCTTAATGGAGAACTAATAGGAAAAGAAGAGGCTTTATTTTTAGCAGAAGAAGCACCTTTAAAGGAGTTAACAGAAGCTGCAAATGAAATAAGAAAACATTTTTGTAAAAATAAATTTGATATATGTACTATCATCAATGGGAAAAGTGGAAAGTGTAGTGAAAACTGCAAATTCTGTGCTCAATCATCTTTTTATCATACCAAAATTAATGAATATTCATTATTAGATTCTGAAACTATAGTAAAAGAAGCTAAGTATAATGATGAACGTGGGGTATTACGTTTTTCTATAGTTACTTCAGGAAGAAAACTTAGTGATAAAGAAGTAGATAGTGTTTGTGAAAGCATAAGAGAAATTAGTAAAAATACTTCTGTTTCTATATGTGGTTCCTTTGGACTTTTAAGTGAAGAGCAGTATAAAAAGTTAAAAGAAGCAGGTCTTACAAGAGTTCATAATAATTTAGAAACTTCAAAAAGAAACTTTAAAAATGTTTGCACAACTCACACTTTTGAAGAAAAGATACAAGCCATAAAAAATGCTAAAAATGCAGGGCTTAATGTATGTAGTGGTGGAATAATGGGCCTTGGAGAAACTATGGAAGATAGAATAGATATGGTATTAACTCTTAGAGAACTTGGAGTTTTATCTATTCCAGTAAATATGCTTAATCCAATAAAGGGAACTCCTTTTGAAAATAATAAATTACTTACTAATGACGAAATGTGCAGAATAGTTGCAGTATTTAGATTTTTAATTCCAAATGCTGCTATAAGACTTGCAGGAGGAAGAGGACTTCTTGAAGATAAAGGAGAAAAATGTTTCTTATCAGGAGCAAATGCTGCAATATCAGGGGATATGTTAACAACTAGTGGAATTACAATTAAAGAAGATATGGATTTATTAGAAAAAATAGGTTATAAGCCTGAATTGTTAGAGAAATAAAAATTAAAAAAATAATGGAGCAGAGTTGTATTATTAATAAACATTTAAAAAATATATAGTGTTTATTGATTCAGCTCTGCTCCTTTTTATATTTTAAACTATAATTTATTGGTTATATTTTTTGAATCTATATTAAAGAATATGATAAAATTTTCTTATTAAATATTATTAAGGAGGAAATTTTATGGGAGAGTCGATTTTAATTATAGATGATGATAAGGATTTAGGAGAGATTACAAGTGATATGTTAGAATCTTATGGCTATAGTGTCACTAGGGTTTTAGATAGTAAAGATGCTTATGAAATATTATCTCATAAGGTTTTTCATTTAATATTACTTGATATTAATTTACCATTTGAAAGTGGTTTTGAAGTATGTAAAGAAATAAGAAAGGTTTCAAGTGTTCCAATAATTTTTGCAAGTGCAAGGACTGCTGAAAAAGACAGGATAGAGGGTTTAGATATAGGAGGAGATGACTATATATCAAAGCCATATTCTTTAAAGGAGCTTTTATCAAGAGTTAATGCCTTAATAAGAAGAACCTATGGTTTTAAGAATGAAAGTAAATTAATAAAAATTAGAGATTTAGAAATAGATGAAAATAAAAGAATAGTTAAAAAGAAGGGAAAAGAGGTTTCATTATCTTTAAAAGAATTTGATTTATTAGTTTATATGGCAAAAAATAAAAATAAATCTCTTAAAAAAGAAGAGTTATTAAAAGCTGTTTGGGGGGCTTTCACTGATATAGAGTTATCTACTGTAGCAGTACATATAAGATGGCTTAGAGAAAAATTAGAAGATAATCCAAGCAGTCCTTCAATGATAAAAACTGTATTTAAAGTAGGTTATACTTTAAGTGATGAGGAGTAGTTTATGAGGAAAAAATTAATAAATATTACAATTATTTTTATTTCAATAATATCAATTATTACATTTTTATCATTAAGGAAAAATAACATAGAAGAAAATAACTTAAGTAAAGGAAGACAACTTATATATATAAATGAAATAAGAAAAGAGCTTGAAGAAGATAATGTTAAAAATGAAACTTTAACTAAAGCTATAAATAATCTTGAGGAGGAAGTAAGCCTTTTTGATAATTCTAAAAGTAATAAAAGCTATATTTTTTATGAATATATTATCATAATTTCTTTTATTTTAATAATTTTTGGATATGCGTATTTTGCTATTGTAAGACCTTTTGAAAAAATGGAGAAATTTGCAGAAGAAATAGGAAAGGGAAATTTTGATATTAAGGTGGATTATGAAAAGAACAATTTATTTGGAGCTTTTACTTGGTCTTTTGACCATATGAGAAGGGAAATAATAAAGGCAAGAAGTTGTGAAAGAGCAGCAATAGATAATAATAAAACAGTAATTGCAACTCTCTCTCATGATATAAAAACTCCAATAGCGTCAATAAGGGCTTATGCAGAAGGCTTAGAGGCAGGTTTAGATTCTAATGTGGAAAAAAGAAATAAATATATTAAAGTCATAATAAAAAAATGTGATGAGGTTACAAAGTTAACTAATGATTTATTTTTACACTCCTTATCAGATTTAGACATGTTAAAAATTAATACAGAAGAGGTTGAAATAAGTCAATTAATTAAAAATAGCTTATCAGAGTTAATAGAAGAAGAAAAAAAGGTTTCTATTATAGGAAATATGCCAAAAGCTTTATTAGATGTTGATGTTAAGAGGTTTAATCAAGTTTTAGAAAATATAATAAACAATTCAAATAAATATGCTAAAGGTTCTAAAATTGAAGTAAGGGGAGAGATAAATGAAGATAATTATATAATAAAAATTAAAGATTTTGGAGAAGGTATTAAAGATAAAGACCTTCCTTTTATTTTTAATAAATTTTATAGAGGAGAAAATGCTTTAGAAAAACAAGGTTCAGGGCTTGGGTTATTTATTGTTAAGTATATAATGAACCAATTAAATGGGGATGTAGAGGTTTTTAATAATAATGGGCTAGAGGTAAAGCTTATACTGCCATTAAAATTTAAGTCTTAAATATTTTCATACAGAAACTATTGATACAAGCAAAATAAAAGTTACAATTAAAATTTAAGTCTTAAAGATTTCTTAATAACTTATTTGATATATTAAAAATAAAGAAAATCATCAAATAAAAATTAGGAGGAAAAATAATGGCAATAATAAAAGCAAAAAATTTATGTAAGAGTTTTGCAAATAATGGAGAGCAAAATCATGTTTTAAATAATGTGGATTTAGAAATATATGAAGGAGATTTTACTATAATTATGGGACCTTCTGGCTCAGGAAAATCTACATTATTATATTGTTTAAGTGGAATGGATAAGGCAACTCAAGGACAAGTTATCTATAATAATATGGATTTAACTAAGATGAAGGAAAATGATTTAGCCTTATTAAGAAGAGGAGATTTTGGTTTTATATTTCAGCAGATGCATTTAGTTAGCAATTTAACTCTATTTGAAAATGTAGCTGTTTCTGGATACTTAAATAAAAATAAAAGTTCAAAGGAAGTAAAGGAAAGAGCAATAATGCTATTAAAAAAAATGAATTTAGAAAATGCACTTAAACGCCTTCCATCTCAAGTTTCAGGAGGAGAACAGCAAAGAGCAGCTATTGCAAGGGCAATGATAAATGAGCCAAAATTATTATTTGGAGATGAGCCTACAGGAGCCTTAAATAGAAATAACACTAATACAGTTTTAGACTTGTTAACAGATTTACATGAAAACAAACAAAGTATTTTATTAGTAACACATGACACTTATACTGCAATAAGAGGAAATAGATTATTATATATGGAAGATGGAAAAATACGTGGAGAATTAAAACTTCCACCATATAAAAAAGAAGATACAAAAAGCCGTGAAACACAAATAACTTCATGGTTAAGCTCTATGAGTTGGTAGGAGGTAATTTTATGGAAATTTTCACGTTATTAAAAAGTAATTTTAAACATAAAAAAGGTAGTAGTATAAGTGTAATAATATTGATGACAATTATTTCTTTAGCCTTATCAACTATATTAAGTGTAGATAAAAATATTTCAAGTAGATATGATGAAGCAATAAAAAATATTGAGGTAGGAGATTTAAATTTCTTTATTAGTGATTTAAATGATGTAGATTCTATAATTAGTAAAGTAAAAATTAATGAAAATGTTGATTATGTACTTAAAGAGGAAATGCTTTCTTCTAAAGTTATTATTAACAATAGTAAATCAACAAATTCTTATTTAATGAAAAAGTATGATAAAAATAATTTTAAATATAATGTATATGATGAAAGTGGTCTTAAATTTATTGATAATATAGAAGAACTACAAGAAGGGGAAACTTATGTACCAATAAGTTTTAGGGAAATGTATAAGTGTAATTTAGGAGATATAATAGAAATATCAAATAAAAAAATAAAAATAAAAGGCTTTATAGAAGAACCCTTTATTGGTGCAACTACTATGGGAATAAAGCAGTTTTTTATAAATGAAAAAGACTTTAATGATTTATATAAAATAAGACTTATTGATGAAGAAAGTATAGAAAATAAAAAGGAAACTGATGTGGTAGGATATTTTTTGGTTTCAGTTTTTCAAAAAGAAGATAGCAAATTATCTTCAGTATTATTACAAAAAGAGATAAATAAAGAATCTAAAATAGTAAATTTAAGCTTAATATCTTTAAGCAAAGAGCAATCTAAAAACTATACAGAAATGTTTTCAAACAATATTACTTCACTATTATTTACATTCGTCATCTTACTTTTTATAGTTGTCTTAATAGTTATAAATCATAGCATAGAAAGTAGTATAGAAATAGATTATGTAAACTTAGGAATATTAAAATCTCAAGGTTTTACAAAATCCTTATTAAGAAAAATATATTTATATCAATATTTAATTTCTCAGTTAATAGGACTTATAATTGGAATTATTCTAAGTTTATGTGTAATTCCTTATGTGTGTAGGTTATTTTCTATAATAACAGGTTTATTACCATCAAATAATATTGAAATACTTAAAATTTTAGCTTTATCAGCTTTAATAATACTTATAACCTCTCTTTTAATAATAATAAAAACAAGAAAAATAGGAAAGGTATCACCTATCATTGCTATTTCAGGTGGAAGAGAAGAAATATATTTTAATAACTCACTAAAGCTTCCTATAAGTAAAAAGCTTTTAAGTCTTACCTTAACTATAAGACAAATTTTTTCTAATAAAAAGCAATATATAAGTTCTTTAATAATAGCAGCAATATTGTGCTTTTTTATGATATCAGTAACTTCATTAAATAACTTTATGAATGATGAAAAACTTTTAGAGTCATTTGGTAACTTTTTTAGTGACTTTAGTATTAATTATGATAAATCAATTAATTTAAAAGATGAAGTAGAAGAAAAGATAGCTAATATTAGTAAAATAGAAGAAAGTTTTAGATATGATAATGGATATTTTATGGTGGATGAAAATAATATTAGAGGAGAAATTTTAAATGATACCTCTTTTTATAGAAGCGTAATAGAGGGAAGAGAGCCTAAATATGATAATGAAATATTAGTTACAGAGATATTATCAGAGTTTCTTGAAAAAAGTATAGGAGATAAGGTAACTATAGGGTACAAAGAAAATGATTTAGAATTTATAATATGTGGAATATATCAATCCACAAGTGATGCTGGCTATGATTTTGGTATGTCTTTAGAAGGCATGAAAAGATTAGATAAAAACTATGAAATGAATTGTATAGATTATACTATAAAAGATGAAAATAAAATTGATGAAATTTTAAAAGTGATAAAAAAAGATTATGAAAATGAAATAACTATAAAAGATATGAGAGAAGATGATGAAATAACTAAGTATATTGAAATAGCAGTAAAAGCATTAAACTTTTTAATATATATACTATCAGTTATATTTGTATTAGTAGTATCAGTTATGGTTTGTGGTAGAATGTTTTTAAAAGAGAAAAAAGAATTTGGAATATATAAATCCCAAGGCTTTACCACTAATTATTTAAGACTATTATTTTCTATAAGATTTTTCTTAATTTCAATAGTTGGAAGCTTTATAGGTTTTATATTTAATTACCTTTTTAATGATAAAATTATGAGTATGTTGCTAAAAAATATGGGTATATCTAATTTTAAAACAACATATAATCTTGAAAGTGTCTTAATGCCTTGTATAGTAATTACTATAAGCTATTTGGTATTTTCATATTTACTATCTTATAAAATAAAAAAGGTAAGTGTAAAAGAACTGATAACAGAATAAAAATGAATTGGTTTTAAAAATTTTTGAAAAATCATATACTTATAAAAAGTAAGAGCATAAGGGGAATGTATGAATAAGAGATATAAAAAGAAAAATAAAAGTTCTTGTAACTCTTTTGATGATTTTACATTACCTCCTTGTGCTAAATTTTTAGGAAATATTAATCCTTTAATAAAGAATGGAAAAGTAATATATAGAAATATTAATAGATTTTATTTTTTTATTTCTTATAATTATAGTAAAATAAGTAGTCCTACATACAACTCTTTAAATCCTCAAAGCTTTAATGATACAATTAATGGAAATCTTCAAATAGAGCCTTATTACTTCTTTATTGGAATGTATATTAATGAAATTCAAAAAGGAAATATAACATATAATGATAATGTAAAAATACATGATAATAAATATGCAGATAGCTTTATTAAAACAATACTTAAAAATAACTATGAAATAAACAGTAGTTTTATCCCATCTTTAACCTATGCAATATCAAATTCAAATGCAATTTTACCACCATATTTAGCAAGTATAGAAATTAGCCTTATTAATTTTTATATTATTCTTATGATAAATAGATTTTACTATGAATATGGTCTATTATTTTCTGATAATGCCTATGTTACCAATGATTTTATTAATAATTTTCTTGCCAATATATATGTGGAGTTTAATAATTATTAAATAAAAGTGAAAAAATATTTATGAAAAATTGACAAAGCTTAATTAAAGTGGTAAGATAAAAACAGATTGTTGATGAAAGTCACATGAAGGGGTACACCACCACGGGTGTAGGTCTTTATGTGGCTTTTTTTGGCGTTGTAAAAAAATGTATTTTTATATAAAGGAGAAAATTGACATGGAAAATAATAATGACAAATTAGTAATTGGAGGTCATGAGTTTAACTCAAGATTTATATTAGGTTCTGGTAAATATTCTATGGAGCTTATAAATGCAGCTGTTGAAAATGCAGGAGCAGAAATAATAACTCTTGCACTTAGAAGAGCTCAAGAGGGAAAAACAAATATTTTAGATTACATTCCTAAAAATGTTACTTTACTTCCTAATACATCAGGTGCAAGAAATGCAGATGAAGCTGTAAGAATAGCACGTTTAGCAAGAGCTTTAGGTTGTGGAGATTTTGTAAAGATAGAAGTTATTCGTGATTCAAAATATCTTTTACCAGATAATTATGAAACAATAAAGGCAACTGAAATCCTAGCAAAGGAAGGATTTATTGTTATGCCTTATATGTATCCAGATTTAAATGCAGCTCGTGATTTAGTAAATGCAGGTGCAAGTGCTATTATGCCTCTTGGTGCTCCTATAGGAACTAATAAGGGGTTAGCTACAAAAGAATTTATAAAAATATTAATTGATGAAATTGACCTTCCTATTATAGTAGATGCAGGTATAGGAAAGCCATCACAAGCTTGTGAGGCTATGGAAATGGGAGCGTCAGCTATAATGGCAAACACAGCAATTGCAACTTCAGGGGATATTGTAAAGATGGCTCAAGCCTTTAAAAAAGCAATAGAAGCAGGAAGAGAAGCTTATCTTGCAGGACTTGGAAGAGTTTTAGAAGATAAAGCAAGTGCATCTTCACCATTGACAGGATTTTTACAAGACTAGGAGGAAAGAAAAAATGGAAGAAAGAATAAATCACATGGAATATCTTCCTGGAATGGACATAATAGATTCAGATGTTATGGACAAGGTTATTTCAGCTATGGAAGAATATGATTATAATAAATACACAGCAAATGATGTAAGAAGGGCATTAGATAAGGATGTGAGAACTCCAGAAGATTTTAGGGCTTTATTATCTCCTGCTGCTATGCCATTTTTAGAGGAAATGGCAAGAAAGGCTAAAGAAGAAACCTTTAAGCACTTTGGAAATTCTGTATATATGTTTACACCTTTATATATTGCAAATTATTGTGAAAATTATTGTATATATTGTGGTTTTAATTGCCATAATAAAATAAAGAGAGCTAAATTAAATAATGAAGAAATAGAAAAGGAAATGGAAGCCATAGCAAAGTCAGGGCTTCAAGAAATATTAATTTTAACTGGTGAAAGCAAAACAATGTCTGATGTAAAATACATAGGAGAAGCTTGTAAAATAGCTAGAAAGTATTTTAAAATGGTTGGGCTTGAAGTATATCCTATGAATGTTGATGAATATAAA
This sequence comes from uncultured Eubacteriales bacterium, assembly GCA_900317445.1. GTDB lineage: Bacteria > Bacillota > Clostridia > Clostridiales > Clostridiaceae > Clostridium. The sequence goes on from ONGV01000189.1 coordinate 10,343, forward strand.
TATCTTCATGAATGTGGAGCTGATTATGTTACAGTCTTCCAAGAAACATATAATTCAGATAAATATGAAACTCTTCATTTATCAGGACACAAAAGAATTTTCCCTTATCGTTTAAATGCCCAAGAAAGAGCTTTAAAAGGTGGAATGAGAGGAGTAGGTTTTGCAGCCCTTTTAGGATTAGATGATTTTAGAAAAGATGCCTTTGCAACAGGATATCATGCTTATCTTTTACAAAGAAAATATCCTTATGCAGAAATAGCTTTTTCATGTCCAAGATTACGTCCAATAATAAATAATGATAAAATAAATCCAAAAGATGTTCATGAGCCTCAACTATTACAAGTAATAACAGCTTATAGATTATTTATGCCTTTTGCAAGCATAACAATATCAACAAGAGAAAGAGAAGACTTTAGAAACAATGTTATAGGCCTTGCAGCAACAAAGATATCAGCAGGAGTTAGCACAGGAATAGGAAGCCATGTTGATGAGGTAGAAGACAAAGGAGATGCTCAATTTGAAATAGCAGACCCAAGAACAGTAGATGAAGTTTATGAAGCTATTAAAGAAAAAGGACTTCAACCTGTAATGAATGACTATATATATGTTTAATATAATATATTTTTTAGGAGAGTTTTAAAAACTCTCCTTTATTTTATGTATAAAACATATGTTTTGTGGTATTATATAGTAATAAAGTAAGATTTTTAGTGGGAATATGGAGGAATTTATGAAAAAACTAATAGTATTATTTCCAGGAATAAGATACAGTACAGATATGCCATTTCTTTATTATGGAAGACTTAAATATGAAGAAAAAGGCTATGAAGTTCTTCATATGAATTATGATAATACATATAAAGAAGTAAAAACTTTAGAAGAAGCTATTAAGTATGGAAAAGAATATGCTTTAAATAAATTAAAAGATATAAATTTTTTAGACTATGAGGATATTATATTTATTTCTAAAAGTATGGGAACAGTAGTTTCAGGTTTTGTAGAGGAAAAACTTAATATAAATGTAAGGCATATATATTTAACTCCTCTTAAAGAAACTTTAAATTATATAAAGAAAGGAAAAAATATAATAATTGTTGTATCAGGAACTAAGGATAAACATATGGATTCTCAAATTTTAAAAAGTCACTGTTTAAAAGAAAATATAAATTTTAAGCTTATTGAAGGTGCTGGACATAGATTGGAAATTAAAAATAATATTGAAAAAAATATTGAAATTTTAAAAGAAGTAATTAAATTATATTAAATAACTATACTATTTAATGTATTTAAAAAAGATTAAATGCATTAGTATTTCTAAAATTTATCAAAAAAATTGCAATACTTTGTTAATTTTTAAATTTTTTATGTTATAATTAATTAATAGAAGTCTTTGCTTTTAATAGGAGGAATTTTTTTATGGAAGTAAATATTAAAGATAATAATGGTGAAAAGTATATAAAACTAATTGGGGATTTAGATGGAGTTAGTAGCAATGATGTGACAGAAAAAGTTCTAAAAGTAGCAGAAGAAAATAGTAAAATAGTAATTGACATGGGGGAATGTCCTTATGTATCAAGTGCAGGATTAAGAACACTGCTTACAATAGGAAAAAGCGTAAAATTAAAAAAAGGTCAAATGCATATAATAAATTTAGTTGAAGAAGTAAAAGAAGTTATGGAAATGACCGGATTTGGAAATATATTTAAAGAATTTGAAAATTAATAAAGAAAGCTACATATAATAAAAAATAGGGGAGGATATAGATGATAAGAATTGATAGCTATCCTACACATGAATACAATGGAATACAATACAGAATGGGGAAAGTTTTACCTTATGGGGCAACAATTGTTCTAAATGGAGTGAATTTTTCTATATTCTCTAAACATGCAACATCATGTGAATTAGTTCTTTTTAATAAAGGTGAAAAAGAACCTTATGCTATAATTCCATTTCCAGAGGAATTTAGAATAGGTGATGTATATTCCATGATTGTATTTAACTTAGATTATGAAACTGTTGAATATGGATATAGAATGGATGGAAAATTTGAACCAGGAGAAGGTTTTTGGTTTAACAAAGAAAAAATATTATTAGACCCATATGCAAAGGCTATTTCAGGAAGAAATGTATGGGGAGAGGAACCTGATTATTCAAATCAGTTCCAACATAGAGGAAGAATTATATATGATGATTTTGATTGGGAAGGAGATAGACCACTAGAAACACCAATGCAAGATTTAATTATATATGAAATGCATGTAAGAAGTTTTACAATGCATCCTTCAAGTGAAGCTAAATATCCAGGAACCTTTGCAGCGTTATGTGGGAAAATACCATATTTAAAAGAGCTTGGAGTAAACTGTGTAGAGCTTCTTCCAATTTTTGAATTTGATGAATTTGAAAATTCAAGAGTAATAAATGGAAGAAGACTTTATAATTATTGGGGATATAGCACAGTAGGATTTTTTGCACCAAAGGCAGGTTATGCAGCTACTGGAAAGTATAATATGGAAGCTGATGAACTTAAAAACTTTATTAAAAATTTTCATAAAGCAGGAATAGAAGTTATACTTGACGTAGTTTTTAATCATACAGCAGAAGGAAATGAAAGAGGTCCTTACATTTCTTATAGAGGAATAGATAATAAAACTTACTATCTATTAACTCCAGATGGTTATTATTATAACTTTAGTGGATGTGGAAATACTCTTAATTGTAACAACTCAATTGTAAGAAATACTATTTTAGATTGTTTAAGATATTGGGTATCTGAATATCATATAGATGGATTTAGATTTGATTTAGCATCTATTTTATCAAGAGACCAAAATGGAGCACCAATGTCAAATCCTCCATTATTAGAAGTATTAGCCCATGATGCTATATTATCTAAATGTAAGCTTATTGCAGAAGCTTGGGATGCAGGTGGATTATATCAAGTTGGAAATTTCCCATCTTGGGGACGTTGGGCTGAATGGAATGGAAAATTTAGAGATACAATGAGAAAGTTTGTAAAAGGTGAAGGTTATGAAGCCTCAAATGTAATGAAAAGAATAGAAGGCTCAGAAGATTTATACCATAATAGAACTTCAAATGCATCTATAAACTTTATAACTTGTCATGATGGATTCACCCTTTATGATTTAGTTTCATATAATGAAAAACACAATTTTGATAATGGAGAAGAAAATAGAGATGGTTGTAATGATAACCATAGTTGGAATTGTGGATATGAAGGTGAATGTACAGACATTGCAGTAAATGCATTAAGAAGAAAACAAATTAAAAATATGATAACACTGCTTTTAATAAGTAGAGGAATACCAATGATACTTTCAGGTGATGAATTCTGCAATACTCAATTTGGAAACAATAATGCTTATTGTCAAGATAATGAAATATCATGGCTTGATTGGGATAGGTTAAAAAAGAATGAAGATATATTTAAATACTTTAAAAAGATGATAGCCTTTAGAAAATCTCATCCAGTTTTAAGAAATTGCACTTTTGATAAAGGATATAATAAAACAGGATATCCAGAACTTTCCTGGCATGGAGAAGAACCTTGGAATTTAAAAAATGTTGATAACACTTTATGGTTTGCTATTATGCTTGCAGAGGAAAAAGAAAAATATAATGTAGAATGTGATTCTTATATATACATAGCTATTAATATGCATTGGGAATCTCATGGATTTACTCTTCCTGATATTCCAAGAGATAAAAAATGGTATATGTTCTCTAATACAAACTTTGATGAAAAAATTAACAACTTTGAGCAAAAAGAGGATATTTTATTAGAAAATCAAAAAAATATATTAGTTTCAGAAAGAAGCATTATAATACTTGTTGGAAGGTAGTTGAAAGTGGAGGGGGTTACTATGAAATGGCTAAAGAAAGAAGCTACATTAAACAATTTAAATCCAATGATAGATGATGTTTTAAAAGGTGTATGTAAAAGCATCAAATTAAGCAAGAAAAAGTATATGGAAATAAGACTTATTTGTGAAGAGGTTTTATTAAATATAATAAGCTACTCCTATCCAAATGGAAAGGGAGAAATGATTGCAGGTTATGAATTTAAAAAAGATGAAGATTGCATTATACTAAAAATCTGTGATTATGGAAAAGAATTTAATCTTATGAATGAAAAAGAACCTGATATAACATTAGATATTATGGAAAGAGATATTGGCGGTTTAGGAATATTATTAATAAAAAAAGTATCAGATTCAGTAGAATATGAGAGAAAAGAAAATATGAACATATTAACTGTAAAAAAGTATTGCAGTTAATATAAGAGAGGTAATAATTTGAAAGAAATTTTTAGAGTATTTACTGAAAAAAAGCAATTTAAAAAACTTATAATCCTCACATTCCTACTATTTTTGGTATCAATTCCATATAAAAAGGCAATTATGATGATACCAATGACAACAAAAATAACGCCATTAAACTCAATATCTCCAGTTATAGGAATGTTTTTTGGTCCTATAGGAGCCTGGGCAATGGCTTTTGGAAATCTTGCAGCGGAATTTGTTATTGTAGGAAAACTTAATTATAAAGTTTTATTACTAGCTTTTTCTGTACAATTTTTTTATACATATATACCATATAAAATGTGGTACACTGTAGATGTAAAAGAAAAATGTGAATTTCCAAGCTTAGAAGATGTTAAGTCTATATCAAAATATATTTATATTACACTTATTAACTCAGTAATAGCAGTATTGCTTTTAGAATTATCCTATAGGCTTTGTGGAATTGTTGAAATAAACTTAAGAGCTTTATTTATGTTAACATTTAATACCTTTAGCTTTCCTATAATAGTTGGTATTCCATTAATGATAATACTATCTGCTACAAGGTTTAAAAGATATATTCCTAAAGCACAAAAAAGTGATATTCCTACAGAAAGATATACAAATCTTATACATTTAACAATAGTTTTAGGAGTATGTAACTTATTTTATTGTGAAAATTATGGATATGGAGATAATAAAATTACAATATTGCTTTTATTATTTGCTATACACAGTCTTCTTTTAGTATATGTAATGCTACCAATATCTAAAACTATTAATTTAGATAAAAAGACAAGCTTTAACAATAGAGTTTCTATGAAAGGTAAAACAACAATAGCATTTTTAATAATTGGAATTGTATTTATTGTTTTTATAGCTATAGCTATATGTGTGGTTTTAAAAATATTACATTATAATGATTCATCAATATTTAATTTGCTTTGTATTATGATAGGAGTATGTACAGTTTTTGTGTTTATAGTGACTTTATTAGCTCTTAACTACATGGAAAATAAAATGACAATTCCCCTTGAAACTTTATTTAATGCAGTAAAGTTAACTTCAAACATAGGAGATGACTATGATACTGAAGAGGAGTTAAAGGCAATAGAGTTATGTAGATATATTAAAAGTGGAAATGAAATTGAAGAGCTTGCTATAGCATTTTCAAATATGATAGATAAAATAAATAATTATTGCAAAAACCTTGCTGAAATAACAGAAGAGAGAAAAAGGGGAATAATTGAACTTTCTTTAGCAGTAAAGATACAAGAATCTATACTTCCAAGAAAATTCCCAGCTTTCCCTGAAAGAACAGATTTTGAAATATTTGCAGATATGACTCCAGCAAAGGATTTAGGAGGAGATTTTTATGATTTCTTCTTAATTGATGAAAATAAATTATGTTTTGTAGTTGCAGATGTATCAGGAAAGGGAATACCTGCTGCACTTTTTATGATGAGTGCAAGAACAATAATAAAAAATCTTGTATTAATAACTTCAGATGTTTTAGAAATTATAACAGAATTAAATAAACAGCTTAATCAGGGAAATGAAACCTATATGTTTGTTTCAGCCTTCTTATCAATAATAGATTTACAAACAGGTATTATGACCTTTGTAAGTGCAGGACATAATCCACCACTTATTAAAAAAAGAGGTAATGAAAAATTTGAGTATATGAAGGTAAAAAATAATTGTATATTAGGAATAGAAGAAAAGGTAAACTTTGAAAAACAAGAAATTAAACTTGAAAAAGAAGATGTTATATTTATTTACACAGATGGAGTAACAGAAGCAAGAAATGAGGAAAAGTTATATGGAACTTCTAGATTAGAAGAAACCTTAAATAAAGAATATAATGGAGATATATATAATATAGTTCCAAAGATAAGACAAAGCATTGATGAATTTTCAGAAGGAAAACCACAATATGATGATATAACAATGCTTGTATTTAAATATAATAAATAAGACTTTCATAAAATTAGTAGATTCCTTAAAAAATAAGGAATCTACTTTTTTTGTAAATTATTATAAAAAAACATTATAGATTATATGAAGGAAATTTTCAAAAACAAACAATTTAATATGCGAAAAAATCTTTTATAAAAAATATTTGTTTTTAAATTTTTTTAACAATAAAGAAAAAGCCTTAAAAATAGGCTTTTTTTATTTGTTATTTTATTTTTTATGTTATAATATATTGTGAATTTTAATTAAAGGAGAAGAAAATGAAAAAAAGAATAATTGATCATAGTGACAATAAAACTTATCATATAGTGACTTATGGATGTCAAATGAACGAAGAAGATTCAGAAAAAATGTCTGGAATGCTTAAATCTATGGGGTATGAAAAGACTGAAAATAGAGATGAAGCTTCTATTATAATATTTAATACATGTTGTGTAAGAGAAAATGCTGAAAATAGAGTTTATGGTAATTTAGGAGAACTTAAAAAGGTTAAGAAAAAAAATCCTAACCTTGTAATTGGTATATGTGGTTGTATGATGCAACAAGAAGGTATGGCAGATAAAATTTTAAAAACTTTCCCATATGTTGATATTATATTTGGAACTCACAATGCTTATAAGTTCCCAGAATATTTAAATAGAGTTAAAACTGAAGGAGTTCAAGTTAAAGAAATATTAGATAAAGAAACTAAAATTGTTGAAGGAATTCCAATAGACAGAGAAAGTTCTATAAAAGCCTTTGTTACTATAATGTATGGTTGCAATAATTTCTGTACATATTGTGTTGTTCCTTATGTAAGAGGAAGAGAAAGAAGCAGAAAGTCTGAAGATATATTAAATGAAATTAAAGATTTAGTTTCTAAGGGATATAAAGAAGTAACTTTACTTGGTCAAAATGTTAACTCTTATGGAAAGGGCCTTGAAGAAGATATTAACTTTGCTAAGCTTCTTAGAAAGGTTAATGAAATTGAAGGTCTTGAAAGAATAAGATTTATGTCTTCTCATCCTAAGGATTTAACAGAAGAAGTTATTATGGCTGTAAAAGAATGTGACAAAGTATGTGAACAAATTCACCTTCCTGTACAAAGTGGTTCTGATACAATACTTAAAGTTATGAATAGACATTATACTAAAGAAAAGTATTTAAGCCTTATAAATAAAATTAAAGAAGAAATTCCAGAATGTTCAATTACAACAGATATAATTGTAGGATTTCCTGGTGAAAGTGAAGAAGATATACAAGATACTATAGATTTAGTTAAAGAAGTTAAATATGATTCTGCCTTTACTTTTATATATTCAAGAAGAAATCATACTCCTGCTGATAAAATGGAAAATCAAATTCCTGAAGATATAAAACATGAAAGATTTAATAGACTAGTTGAAGCTGTTAATGAAAATGTAATAAAGGGAAATAAATTCTATGAAGGAAAAACTGTTGAAGTTTTAGTAGAAGGTACTAGTAAAAATGATGAAACTAAGCTTATGGGAAGAACAAGAAATGGAAGACTTGTAAACTTTTCAGGAGATACAAGCCTTATAGGAAAACTTATTAATGTAAAAATTTATAGAGCTCAACCTTTCTCTCTTCTTGGGGAAATAGAATAATTTAATTAAATATTGATTTAACTAAGCTTTAATGTTACTATAATCATAAGATATTTACTAGATAAAAAAACTTTTTTTAGGAGGATTTTTGTGAAGAAAAAAAATTGTCTTATTATTTTAGTAGTGTTTTTAATTGGTATAGCAACAGGAAGCTTACTTGATTTTAAAAGCAATGCAAAAGCTAGTGATTCTGATATAATTCAAGTTGAAAAAACCTTTGCAGTAGAGTATTTAATTAATTCAGGGGAAGCTAAAGCCCTAAGATATCAAGCTTATAATATAGCAAATAAAAGGCTTGAAGAATTAAAAAAAGGACATGAAAATGAAGAAAACTTAGCTGTTATTTTAGATATAGATGAAACAATATTAAAAAATTATTATTATCTAGCACAACAGTTTTTAGGAAAAGAAGAGTATAAAAATATGAGCTTTTCTAGTTGGGTTCAAGAAGAAAAGGGAACTATTATAGAAGGGGCAGAGGAGTTTTTAAATAAAGCAAAAGAGCTTAATATAGAAGTATTTTATATAACAAATAGAGCATTAAAAACTAAAGAAGCTACAATAAATAATTTAAATTCTTTAAGTCTTCCTTATGCAGATGAAAATCATATCCTTTTAAAGGAAGGTTCTTCATCAAAAGAAAGTAGAGTAAAGAAAGTTCAAGAAAATCATAATGTTTTAATGTATTTAGGAGATAACTTAGGAGATTTTCCAGAGGATTTTTATAAAAAAAGCAATAAAGAAAGATGCAAAATAGTAGAAGAGAATAAAGAAAAATTTGGAGCAGAGTATATTATAATTCCAAATACTATTTATGGAGACTGGGATGATGAGACCTTTAATGAAATGATAGAAGAAATAGAAAGTTATGAAAGTTAAATAAATAGTGAAAAATAATTTTAAAAAGAAGCAAAATTTAAAATTTTCAAGTTTTGCTTCTTTTTAATTTTTTTATTTAAGTATTAATTATTAAATTTTATTTAAAAATTAACATTTTTTTACTTTCAAAATACATTAATATGCGAAAAAATATATTTTATATATTAAAATTTATAAAATAAAAAAACAAAATAAAAAGAAAAATTTCTGTTATAATATATCCATAAAAGACAAAGAAAAGAGGAAAAAAATGATAAAACAAACGCTCTTAAGTGAGTTTAAAAAAAGCACTTCTGGAAAAAATAATAAAGATGGAGAAAGAATTTTAAAAAATGATTTAATTTCAGATTTTAGTTATGAAAATAATGATAAAACTATAGCTTTAATAAGCTCTGTAATATCTGAAAATTTATTTAGTGAATATTCCTGTAAAATAGATATAGATAAAAACACCAAAGAAGTATTATTTACTCATTGTAGCTGTGATGATTTTGAAAAAGAAAGTATAAAGAAAAAAAATTATTGTTGCAAGCATTTAACAGGTACTTTTTATAAGTTTTTAAGGTCCTTAGATGAAGATAGTAATTTAGCTTTAGAACTTGGTTTAAATACACAAAAAAAGGAACTTGTAAAAAAATCTGAAGGTTCTATATTAGATTTTTTACTTCAAAATGATAAAAAAACTTTATATTTAAAATTTGAAGTAATTTTAAATAAATCCTTATGGAATGATAAAATTACAGCTCAATTTAAAATTGGAACTGAAAATATGAAGTCTAGTAAGCTTTATGCTTTAAAAGATATATATGCTTTTTTAACTGCTTTTTACAATGAAATTTCTCTTCCCTATGGAAAAGATTTTGTATTTAACATAAAGGAGCAAAAACTTAAACCAAAGGATAAAAAGCTTATAAAATTTATTGAAATGCTTAAAGAAATGGATATGTCAAAAAGCATTTATAAAAGGCTTGATGAAAAATTAATAAATGGTAAAAATTTAGTTATTCCAAAGGCATTATTAAGAGAATTTTTAATAATTATTTCAAAACATAGAGTTTATTTAGGAGAAGGCTTTTATTCAAGACAAATAGAAACAGAAATTATTCTTGATAAAATCCCTATTCCAATGAGCTTAAAAACCTTAGGAGATATGATAAAGCTTGAAGCTTTAAGAGGTGTTCCAAAGCCATTAAATGATAATGATGATGTATTTTTATATGATACTTTAATATATATCCCTCCAGAGGAGCAGCTTGAAAATTTAAATCCATATATTGAAGTTTTTACACATGGAAATTCAATATTTTTTACTAAAGAAGAAGAGTATAGGGTATTAAAAGAGCTTATACCTTCAATGCAAAAAGTAACTTCTAATATAGAATTATCTAAGGATTTAAGTGAAAAAATAGTTATAGCAGAACCTAAATTTAAATTTTATTTTGATAAAAAAGATGATAACATTACACTTTCTTTAAAGATTTCTTATGATAAATATGAATTTGATTATTTTGAAGGATACTTTGAAAAGGTAATTTATAGAGATACTTTAAAAGAAGAAAATGTAATTAAAGAGCTTTATAAATTAGGTTTTGAAAATGTAAATAACAACTTTTTATTTTTAAAGGATGATGATTATATTTTTCAGTTTTTTAAAAAGGATATTTTAAATCTTCAAAAGCTTGGAGAAGTATATTATTCTGAAAGCTTTACTGGAATAAAATCTATTTCAAAGGGAAGTTTTAAAGGTGATATAAGAAAAGGAAAATATGATTATTTTGAATTAAATTTTGCTATAAAGGATTTAGAAGATGAAGAAATTTTAAGTATATTAAAGGCCTTTAGAGATAATAAAAAATATTATAAGCTTAAAACTGGAGAATTTTTAGATTTAGAAGAAATAGAGCTTAAAAAGTTTTTAAAGCTTTTAGAAAGCCTAGAAGGGGAAAATAAAATTGAAGAAAATAAAGTTTCCTTTCCTAAAAGTAAGGGTATATATTTAGAAGCCTATTTAGAAGAAGAAAAAATGAAAAATTTTAGAGGAAGAAAAGAATTAAAATCTTTAAAAAATATGCTTCTTAATTTAGATAACATAAATTTTAATATACCTAAAAATTTAAATGGTGTTTTAAGAAACTATCAAGAAAAGGGCTTTAAATGGTTAAATACTTTAGATTATTTAGGCTTTGGTGGAATTTTAGGAGATGAAATGGGGCTTGGAAAAACCTTTCAAACAATAGCTTTTCTTCTTTCAAAGGAAGATTCAAAAAGTCTTATAGTTGCACCAACTTCTCTTGTGTTTAACTGGTATAGTGAATTTAAAAAATTTGCTCCTTCTTTAAAGGTTGTTATGGTGAATAAAAGTCCTAGTGAAAGGGAAGAGATAATAAAAGATTATAAAAAATATGACATTTTAATAACAACTTATAACTTAGTTAAAAGGGATTTAGAAAGCTATAAAAAGATATTTTTTGATTATGTAATACTTGATGAAGCTCAAAATATTAAAAATCCTTCATCACAAAATGCAAAATCTGTTAAGGAATTAAAATCTAAAAATAAATTTGCACTAACTGGTACTCCAATTGAAAATTCTCTTATGGAGCTTTGGAGTATATTTGATTTTATAATGCCTAATTACCTTTATGATGAAAATAAATTTACTACAAGATATTATAGAAGACTTGAGGAAGAGCCTGTAATAATAGAAGAACTTAAAAGGCTTGTAACTCCTTTTATATTAAGAAGATATAAAAAGGATGTAATAAAGGAACTTCCAGATAAAATAGAGAAAAAATTAATAATTCCAATGGAAGAAGAACAAAAAAAGGTATATAAAGCTTACTCAGACCACATTAAAGCTTTAATAGAAAAAAAGGTTATAAATGATGAGTTTAAAAGTAGTAAAATAGAAATATTATCATACATTACAAAGCTAAGACAAATAGCTATAGACCCTTCTTTAGTAATGGATAAATATTTAGGAGGAAGTGGAAAAATGGAGGCTCTTTTAGAACTTGTTACTCAAGGAATAGAAGAAAATCATAAAATACTTATTTTCTCTCAATTTACTTCAGTACTAAAAAATATTTCAAAGCTTTTTAAATTAAATTATATATCCTTTAGTTATTTAGATGGTTCAACACCTTCAAAAGAAAGAGGAAAATTAGTAGAAGACTTTAACAAAAATTCAAATTCAGTATTTTTAATTTCTTTAAAAGCAGGAGGAACAGGACTTAATTTAACAAGTGCAGATATAGTAATACACTTTGACCCTTGGTGGAACCCAGCTGTAGAGGACCAGGCAAGTGATAGAGCCCATAGAATAGGACAGAAAAATGTGGTAGAAGTTATAAAAATGATTTCTGAAAACTCAATAGAAGAAAAAATAGTAAATCTTCAAGAGGAAAAAAGAAAGCTTATAGATAGTGTACTTGGAGAAGATATTATTTTAGGCGAAAATTTAACTTCTTTAACAGAAGAGGATATAATGTTTTTATTTACTAGGTAAAATAAAACAACATACAATTTTAAATTATTGTGTTAAAATAGTTTTATGAATTAAAAAAGATACGGAGGAATTAAAAAAATGAGCTTGACCCCAATGATGAAGCAATATTTAGAGATTAAAGAAAAATATCCTGACTGTATATTATTTTTTAGAGTAGGAGATTTTTATGAAATGTTTTTTGAAGATGGAAAAACAGCTTCAAGAGCATTAGAATTAGTTTTAACAGGAAAGGATTGTGGCCTTGAAGAAAGAGCACCTATGTGTGGTATTCCATATCATGCAGCTTCAACATATATATCTAGATTAATAGCACAAGGTTATAAAGTAGCAATTGGAGAGCAAGTAGAAGACCCTAGTTTAGCTAAGGGATTAGTTAAAAGAGAAGTTATAAAAGTTATAACTCCTGGTACTTATATAGATTTAAATAGCACAGAAAATTTAAATACTTACTTAGCTGTTGTATATGAAGACTATAATAAAGTAAGTATAGCCTTAACTGATATAGGTACTGGAGAATTTAAAGTAACTTCTTTTACAAATTTAAAAACAACTCTTTTAGATGAACTTTCAAAAATTGGTCCAAAGGAAGTTATTGTTGATGTAAATATGAATGAAGATTTAGTAAAAGATATTCATAATTCAACAAATGCTCTTATAACTAAAAAAAATCTTCAAGAATTTAGAGTAGATGATAAAGACCTTATAAATCAATTTTCAGAAGCTGAAGTTTCAGGCCTTGATGAAACTTCTAAAAATAGCAGTAAGGTTTTATTAAAATATATATTAGAAACTCAAAAAATGAATCTTACAAATATAAATTTTTTAGAAACCTATGATATAGTCAATTTTATGACTATAGATGGTAATTCAAGAAGAAACTTAGAATTAACAGAAAGTATAAGAGAAAAAAGTAAAAAAGGTTCTCTCTTATGGGTTATGGATAAAACAGCTACAGCTATGGGTGGAAGAGCTTTAAGAAGATGGATTGATGAGCCTTTAATAATAAAAAAGGAAATTGAAAAAAGATTAGATGGAGTAGAAGAATTATTTTCAAATTTATCTTTAAATGATGATGTTCGCGAAGCTTTAAAGGATATTTATGATATAGAAAGAATTGTAGGAAAGGTATCTAGTGGAAATGTTAATGGAAAGGATATGGTTTCTTTAAGAACTTCTTTAGAGAAAATACCTTCAATAAAAGAAGTATTAAAAAATACCTCTTCAGAAATATTAAAGGAATATTATAATGACTTAGATGAGCTTTTAGATATAAAGGAGCTTCTTCAAAAAAGTATTATAGATGACCCTTCCCTTTCAATAAAAGAAGGAAATATAATAAAAGAAGGTTATAATGAAGAAGTTGATAATTTAAGAGGAGCAAAACTTCATGGTAAAGAATGGATAGCTTCTTTAGAAAGTTCTGAAAGAGAAGTTACAGGAATAAAATCTTTAAAGGTTGGTTTTAATAAGGTCTTTGGATACTATATAGAAATATCAAAGGCAAATTATTCATTAATTCCAGAGGGAAGATATATAAGAAAACAAACCCTTTCAAATGCTGAAAGATATATAACAAGTGAACTTAAAGAAATGGAAGATAAAATTTTAGGAGCAGAAGAAAAGCTTATGACTCTTGAATATAATCTTTTTGTTGATATAAGAAAAAAGGTTGAAAAAGAAATTTCAAGATTAAAGAAAAGTGCAAGAATTTTAGGCAATCTAGATGCGTTATCAACTTTAGGAATAGTTGCCCTTGAAAATAATTATGTTAAGCCTTCTATAAATGAAGAGGGTATTATAGATATAAAAGAAGGAAGACACCCTGTTGTAGAAAAAGTTATACCAAAGGGAGAATTTGTATCTAATGATACTTTACTTAATAAAGAAGATAATCAACTTCTTTTAATTACAGGTCCTAACATGGCGGGTAAATCTACATATATGAGGCAAGTAGCTTTAATTACCCTAATGGCACAAATGGGCTCTTTTGTACCTGCAAGTTATGCAAATATCTCTATATGTGATAAGATATTTACAAGAATAGGAGCATCTGATGATTTAGCAGGGGGAAAATCTACCTTTATGGTTGAAATGTGGGAAGTTTCTAATATTTTAAAAAATGCTACTTCAAAAAGCCTTGTTTTATTAGATGAAGTTGGTCGTGGAACATCTACTTATGATGGATTAAGTATAGCCTGGTCTGTAATTGAACATATTTCAAAGAAAGAAGATTTAAGATGTAAAACACTATTTGCAACTCACTATCATGAATTAACAAAGCTTGAAGGAACTATAAAGGGAGTTAAAAACTATTCAGTAGCAGTTAAAGAATATGAAGATAATATAATCTTTTTAAGAAAAATAGTTAAAGGTGGAGCAGACCAATCCTATGGAATAGAAGTTGCAAAACTTGCTGGACTTCCAGAAGGTGTAATTGAAAGAGCTAAGGAAATATTAGAAGGTCTTGAAAAAAACTCCTCTACTTCTTCTGAAAATAAAGTTAAATATGATTCTCAAAAAGAAGAGGATTTAAATAAAATAGCAGCAGAGGAAGTTTCAACAACTTATGAAGTTCAAGAAGAGCCTTGTAAGAAAGAAAGTTATAAAGAATCAATATGTATAGAAGAGAAAATTGTATCGCCTAAAAAGATGAAAAAAATGCCTGCAATGCAACTTGACTTTAACTATATAGAAAAAGAAAGTCTTCTTAATGAAATTGCAAACTGTGATATTTTAAATATGACTCCACTAGATGCAATGAATACATTATACAGATTAGTTAAGGAAGCTAAAAGAATAGAACAGGAGGGTTAAAAAACTTTGAAAAGAATTAACCTACTAGATGAAAGTACATCTAATAAAATAGCAGCAGGAGAGGTAGTTGAAAGACCCTCTTCTGTTGTTAAAGAACTTATAGAAAATAGTATTGATGCAAATGCTAGAAATATAACAATAGAAATAGAAGAAGGTGGAGCAAAGCTAATTAAAATAATAGATGATGGAGATGGAATACATCCAGAGGATATAAAAAAGGCTTTTTTACCTCATGCTACAAGTAAAATAAAAAATTCCTCTGATATATTTTCAATAAACACCCTAGGATTTAGAGGAGAAGCCCTTCCTTCAATAGCCTCTGTTTCTAAAGTAAATTTAAAATCTAAAATTCAAGAAGAGGATTTTGGACGTGAAATAATAATAGAAGGTGGAGAAATTTTATCCTTTAATGAATGTGGAATAAATAAAGGAACTTCAATAGAGGTAAAGGACTTATTTTTTAATGTTCCAGCAAGAAAAAAGTTTTTAAAAACAAGCTCAAGGGAAGCTTCTTTAATTTCTGATATTGTATCAAGAATAGCCCTTGCAAATCCTAGTATAAGCTTTAAGCTTTTTAATAATGGTAAAAAGATATTAAATACCTATGGAAACAGCAATCTTTTAGATGTAACTAGAACTATTTATGGGAAAAATATAGGAGAAAATATTATATATTTTGAACACTCAGAAGATACTCTAACTTTATATGGATATATAGGAAAAGAAGTTATTGCAAGAGGCTCTAGAAATAATCAAAGTATTTTTGTTAATGGAAGATATATAAAAAATAGAACCTTGGTTGTTGCAGTAGAAAATGCTTTTAAATCCTTTAGTACAGTTAATAAATTTCCTTTCTTTATATTATTTATAGATGTATATCCAGAGAACATAGATGTTAATATTCATCCCACTAAGGCAGAAATTAAATTTAAAGATGAAAGATTAATATTTAAAAAGGTTTTTGATACTGTCCATGAGGCACTAAGAAATGAAATATTTAAAGAATTTGAAGTTAAGAAGGATGAAAAAACAATCTTTAAAAAAGATGAATTTAAAGAAATATCCTTTGATATAAAAGATGAATATGAAAAAAAAGAAAGAACAAAAGTTACTTTACCTGTAGATTTAAACTACGAAAAAATTTCTTCAAAGGATTACTATAATGATTCCTCAAACTTTATGGATACAGAACAAACTAAAACAAATAGTAATGTAAACTATAATAATATAGATTCTAAGGAAAGTTTAAATAATGTTACTACTTCAAATGAAAACTTTATTGCAAGAGAAAATTTTTATAAAGATAATGCTTTAGATGAAGAAACTTCAAAAATCCCTAAAGAAAATTTATCTAATACAAAAGATAATGAAAGGATTCCTAAATTTCCTCCACTAAGGATAATAGGACAGTTTAATAAAACTTATATATTAGGAGAATATGATGAGGTTTTATATATGATAGACCAACATGCAGCCCATGAAAAAATACTTTTTGAAAAATACTTTAAAAGTATAGAAGAAGGAAGTATAATAATTCAACCTCTTCTAGTACCAGAAATTATAGACTTAACCCTTGATGATTTTTCTTATTATGAAGAAAATAAAGAAATATTTAAAAAAGCAGGCTTTACTTTAGAGGAATTTGGAGGAAACTCTCTAGCTTTAAAAGAAGTACCTTACTTTTTAGGAAAACTTGATGCAAAGGGATTATTTTTAAGTATTTTAGATAATATAAAAGAACTTGGAAGTGGGAAAACTCCAGAAGTTAAATATAATAAAATAGCAACTATGGCATGTAAGGCAGCTGTTAAGGGACATGACCTTTTATCTGAACAAGAAATGATAAAACTTGTAGAGGACTTAAGATACATAAATGACCCATTTCACTGTCCTCATGGAAGACCAACTATAATAAAATTTACTAATTATGATTTAGAGAAGAAATTTAGGCGTATTGTATAAAAAAGAAGGTGAATTTTAAAATTGAAAGAAAAAGTGATAGTGCTTGGTGGACCTACAGCTGTTGGGAAGACTGAGCTTTCTGTGGATTTGGCTAGAAAAGTTAATGGAGAAATTATTTCAGCAGATTCTATGCAGATTTATAAGTATATGGATATAGGTTCTGCTAAGGTTTCTAAGGAGGAGATGAAAGGTATTCCTCATTATATGATAGATATTATTGAACCTGATAAGGAGTTTTCTGTAGCAGATTTTAAGGAATTAGGAATGAAGGCATTAGAAAATATAATTTCTAGAGGAAAAACCCCTATAATTGCAGGTGGAACTGGGCTTTATATAAATGCTTTAACTTGTAATATGAATTTTACTGAATCTAAAAAGGATGAAGAGTATAGAAAATATTTAATGGATTTAA
>ONGV01000316.1 GCA_900317445.1 uncultured Eubacteriales bacterium
CCAGATGCTGCAGCTAGAGAATCTGTTTCTTTAGTAGAAAATGACCATGTTACAATTATTGATACCTCAACAGCTCATAGAACTGAAGAAGGATGGGCTTATGGTTTCCCAGAACTTTCAAAGGACCATAGAAAAGCAATAAGAAATGGAAAGCGTATAGCAGTTCCAGGATGTCATGCAACAGGATTTATTTCTTTAGTATATCCACTAATTGCAGGAGGAATTTTACCAGAAGATTATCCAGTAGCAAGTTTTTCATTAACTGGATATAGTGGTGGTGGAAAGAATATGATTTCTGAATATGAAGGGGATAATCCTATAGAAGAATTAAAATCACCTAGAGAATATGCATTAAGTCAAAAGCATAAACACCTTAAGGAAATGAAGAAAATAACAGGACTTTCTAAAGAACCATTATTTTCGCCAATAGTAGCAGATTATTATAGTGGTATGTTAGTTTCACTTCCATTGTATTCAGAATATTTAAAAGGAGACCAAACACCAGAAAAAATACATGCTTTCTTTGAAAAGTTCTATGAAGGTGAAAAATTTATAAAGGTAATGCCATTTGGCTCTGAGGAAGACTCAAGAGGGTTCTTAGGAAGTAATAATTGTTCAGGATGGGATGGACTTCAAATATTTGTAACAGGTAATGAAGATAGAATACTTATATCATCTCGTTTTGATAACTTAGGAAAAGGTGCATCAGGAGCTGCAATTCAATGCTTAAATATTGTTCTTGGATGTGAAGAAGATAAGGGATTAAATTTATAATTTAAATATTAAAAACCAGCTAGGATTATAGCATTCTAGCTGGTTTTGTTTTTAGATATTATAATTATTTATGAAATTTATCATTTCTAACTTCTGTTAAATTAAAATCATTTTTTGCATTTTCTTTTTCTAAGTCAAAAAAATCAAAAGTATCTGAAAGAACATCATTATCTACAGTCTTTTTATCACTACCTATTTTTTGATATATTTTTTCTAAAATAAAGTTTTTATACTTTAATTGATGATAAGCTTTTAAAGCTACAATAAAAAGCCAAATTCCTATAAACATAAATACTACCATAAATACAATTCCAACAATACAAGTTGCAGCATATAATATTGACATTTTAAAAAAGACCTCCATAAAAATATAATGATATTATATCACAAATAAATAAAAAAATGATTAGAGTTAGGAAAAGATGGATATAATTTTAATATTAAACTGTATGGATGGTGATAACATTGAAAAAAAGCATTATCTTTATAATAATAATTGGTTTAATAGTAACATTATTATCATTTTTTATAGATATTAAAAAAGAAGAGGATAAACCTAACAATAAAGGGATAGTGTATTCAGTAGATAATATATCTAAAAATTTAAAAAAAATCACAGAATTAAATAAAAGGGATGAAGACATTATATGTGCAACTAGTATTGCCTTATTAGAAAAGGATAAGGATGGAAATATAATTCCAGCACTAGCAGAGAACACAGAAGTATCAGAAGATGGAATAGAATATAAATTTCACATAAGAAATGATAAATATTGGAGTAATGGAAAAAAAATAAATCCAGATGATATAATAAATTTTTTTAAAGAATTAATGCTACAAGAGGATACTAATAATATATTAGCTTTATTAGATATATATGGAGCTACTAATTATAGAAATGGAATAGGAAATTTTGAAGAGGAAGTAGCAATTACAAAAGAAGATAATATAGTTAAAATTAGATTGAATAAAGTAAATGAAAATTTTTTAGAGGAATTAACAAAGCCTCAATATAGAATAAGAAAAAATTTATCAAAATGGGAGAGCATAAGAGAAAATTATGGGGAAATTATTTATTCTGGAAATTATTCAATAGAATATATAAATGATGATATGCTTATACTAAAAGGAAATAGTGAAAAAAAACAAGAGATAACATTTATAAAAGATGAAAATAAAGAATTAGCTATGGCATATTTTGAAGTTAATGATAGGGATATTGTATTAAATCCTCCTAAAAATCAACTTACAAGGCTAGAGAAAGAAGGAAGACTTATAACTATACCTGAAAATAAAGGCATATATATGTGTATAAATGATAATTTAGATTTAAATCAAAGAAAGATGTTATATAAAAAAATATGTGAAGGTGTTTCAAACTTTCAAGAAGAAAATCCATCAAGAATAGAATTGTCAGAAGGAAGTTATTTTAGATATGAAAGTGAAGATTTAACAAAACTTCAAAACAGGAAAGTAAACACAAATAATGTGGATGAAAATGTTAATATACCAAAGGTTATAACTTTATTAGCAGAGGATAATGAAGATAATAGAGCTATTGGAAATAGTTTAAAAGAATTTTTTAAAAATAATTTATCATTAAATTTAAATTGTTCTTTTGTAAAAAATAATGAATTTCAAGATTTAGAGCTTCAAAAGAGATATGATTTAATAATGATATCAAGTGAGTATGATATGAATAATCTAAGTGAATTTTATAAAAATATAATTTATGGTTTTGACAAAGAAGAAAAAGAAAAGATGAAAGAGGAAATTGATATAGCAAGTGATTATGAAAAATTTGAAGAGGAATTATTTAATAGCTATAGAATATTACCAATTGCTTTTATAAATAAAAATATTGCAATATCAAATAAAATATCCAATGTTTTTTTAGATGGAAATGGAAACTTAGATTTATCAAATATAAAAAAATAGAGCTAAATTAAGCCCTATTCCTTAGTCATATTTTTATTTATAATTTCTTCAGTATTAGAGTTAGTCTCTACTTCTTCAATGCTATTTATAACATCTTCTTTATTAGATTCAGGAAATAAAGAAGACATTACATCATCTTTTAAATAATAGATAAACATAAAAAATAGATAAATATTTTTACTACTATCAAAAGAGGCTTTAGAATTTCTAAAAGAATTTTTCTTTAAAGAGTAAGTAATACTCTTTGAAAAAATAGGAGCAATTCCAGTATTAGTAGGAGATGGAGAATTTGGCATTCTGAAAAATGTTTCATTTAACATATCCTTTGATTTTAATGAAAGACCGCGATACCTTTCCATTTCATCAAGGGTTGGAGCATCAGGCCAGCTTAAAACTAATGATGAGTTTATAAAATATTTTTTATATAAGTTAGAAATCATATTTCTATCTTGAATTGTAGATTCTTTTTCTTTATAGCTTAAAAGAAGTGCTAAAAAATAAAAACATATTTCTAAAGAAGAATATTTAATTTCTTTTTTATTAGGTTCAGTAATAAATATAAATTTTTCATCATCATATAAATTTTTTAATTTATTTAATATTTCCTCAGCCTTTTCATAAAAATTACTTATGTCAGTATGTTTAAAAGAATCTAATAAAATTATATAAAATAAAGAACAGCTTTCTATTGAATCCTCAAAATAATCTTTTTCATCAAATTTATTTATAAGAAAGTCTGTTAAATCTATTAATAATATTTTACTATCCTCATTTTTAGAAATATCAAAGAAAATATTCAAAGCTAGAAGAATTTTGCAAAGTTCATTAAAAGATAAGTTATATAAGGCTTCCTTAAAGTCTAAAAACATTTGTAATATTTCTAAAGAAAAGTTTTTATAGTCTTCACTTATATCATCCTCAGCATAATTTATTGAGTACATATAGTAAGCAACCATCATAAATCCTTGATCAGAAAAATTAAATTTTTTATTTTTATCAACTATACTAAAATTTTTTGAATTATTGTCAGAAACATTTTTTTTCTCTACAAAAAAGCCTTCTGAATTTCTTAAATTTTCACAATAAAAGTCTAATTGAGATTCACAAAGATTTTTATAAATATCTTTTATAGAAGAAATATTTTTATTTTCACAAGTATAATTTGAGTAAGTTTTATTTAATTCTAGTAAAGATAATGTCATGAAAGCATTAGTAGAGGGTAATATATCTTTTTTAAAAGAACTTTCATCAAAACTTCTTGAAGTTTTATTGTGTATAAAAGTTGGAGAAGACTTTTTATACACACATACTAGTGGAGAAAAGTCATTTAATATGTTAATATCATTTTTGGAAGGAGATTTTTTAGAATTTCTATTTGATAAAGTTATTCCACATTTGGAATTAAGGGTGATTATTTTTATTGCTTCTTTTGATAAATAGAAGAGTTGTCCTTTTATCTCTTCTATAGAAAGACTATTCATTCTAAAAAATGGACCAATGTATTTCAAAGAATTCACCTCATATTAATATTCTTATTTAATTAATATGAGTAAATGTAAAAAAAAGTGCATAAAATCATATATTTAATGTAAAATAAAATTTGAAGGTGATTAGATAATGCGAATAGATGGAAGAAAAAATGAACAATTAAGACCAGTAAAGGTAACTAGAAATTATACTAAATATGCTGAAGGTTCAGTTTATATTGAAGTTGGAGATACTAAAGTTTTATGTAATGTATCAGTAGAAGAAAAGGTTCCACAGTTTTTAAAAGGTTCAGGAGAAGGATGGATAACAGCAGAATATAATATGCTACCAAGGTCTACAGGAACTAGAAAGGTTAGAGATATAGCAAGGTTAAAACTTGATGGAAGAACTATGGAGATTCAAAGACTTATAGGAAGAGCTTTAAGGTCTGTAGTTGATTTAAAAGCCTTAGGTGAAAGAACATTGTGGATAGATTGTGATGTAATACAAGCAGATGGAGGAACTAGAACTACTTCAATATCAGGAGCCTTTATAGCTATGGTAGATGCAATTAATAAAATTCATAAAACAAAACCTTTTAAAGTTTATCCAATAAGAAATTTTGTTGCAGCAACTAGTGTTGGAATTTTAAATGGAGAAAAAATTCTTGACTTATGTTATGAAGAAGATTCTAATGCTATGGTTGATATGAACATAATAATGACAGATGAAGGTGAGTTTGTAGAAGTTCAAGGAACTGGAGAAGAAAAACCTTTTTCAAGGGCAGAATTAAATGAACTTTTAGATTTAGGGGAAAAAGGTATAAAACAAATGATTCAAGTTCAAAAGGATTCATTAAAAATGGATGCTTTATGGATAGGAACAGGGGGAAATTAACTTTTTATGAGAAAAATAATATTAGCAAGTAATAATGCACATAAAATAGAAGAAATAAAGAAAATATTAGAAGGGCTTCCATTTGAAATAAAATCTTTAAAAGATGAAAATATAGATATTGATATTGAAGAAGATGGAAATACCTTTGAAGAAAATGCAAAAAAGAAAGCATCTGAAATAGCAAATTTTTTGAAAAATAGAGGGGAAAAGGAATTTATAGTTATGGCAGATGATTCAGGGTTAGAAGTAGATTATTTAAATGGAAAACCAGGAATTTATTCTGCAAGATATGCAGGAGAGCATGGAAATGATAAAAAAAATAATGAAAAATTATTAAAAGAATTAAAAGGTGTTCCAAAAGAAAAAAGAGGAGCTCAGTTTGTATGTCAAATAGTACTTATTAACGAAAAAGAGAAATGTTTAAGTATAAGAGGAGAAGTAAGAGGAAGAATATTAGAAGCACTTTCAGGAAAAGAGGGCTTTGGATATGATCCATTATTTTTCTATGCTCCACTAAATAAAACATTTGGGGAATTATCAAGTGAAGAAAAAAATAGTGTAAGTCATAGAGCATGTGCTTTAAAAGAATTAAAAAATAGAATTAAGGAAATTATAAATTAGAATGGAGTAAGAGGATTAATTATGTTAATAGCTGTGATTAGTGATACCCATAAAATGAATAGATATATAAATATAGCAAAGGAATATATAAAAAGTGCAGATGTTTTAATACATCTAGGAGATAATTCTGAAGATATAGATAACCTTTCAGAAGGCTTTAAGGGTGATATATATTGTGTAAAAGGAAATTGTGATGAAAGTAATAAATATCCTAAAGAACAATGTATAGAACTTGAAGGATTCAAAATATTTTTTACTCATGGAGATTTATATGGAGTTAAACGAAGTGTTAATATGCTTTATTATAGAGCAAAAGAATTAGAGGCAGATATAGCTTTGTTTGGTCATACTCATCAACAGATGATAGAAGAGTATAATGGAGTAATACTTATGAACCCTGGAAGTATATCATTGCCTAATTTTAAGGGAAGATATGTTGGATTTATAGGATTAGAAGAAGGAAAAACTCCAAATTGCTATTTAAAAGAAGTAGAAATTAACTAGTGAAAACCTTAATTTATCTTGATGTTTAGTGGGAAAAACCAAAAATAAAATAAAAAATTTAAAATTATAATAAAAAAAGTATTGACGAATTAAAAATGTTAAGGTAGAATAGTCATTGTCGCTGAGAGATACAGCAACAGTGAACGGGGTGTGGCGCAGATGGTAGCGCGCATGGTTTGGGACCATGAGGTCGCAGGTTCGAGACCTGTCACCCCGACCAAATAATGGAATGCGGAAGTGGCTCAATTGGTAGAGTGCCACCTTGCCAAGGTGGATGTTGCGGGTTCGAGTCCCGTCTTTCGCTCCAAACATGCAGGTATCGTATATCGGTAATACTCCAGCCTTCCAAGCTGGAAAGGTGGGTTCGATTCCCACTACCTGCTCCAATAAGTTTTAA
>ONGV01000190.1 GCA_900317445.1 uncultured Eubacteriales bacterium
AGATGCTTTCCTTCTGTTATTTATTATGATGAGAGAAATGATAAATATATTTTTGGAAATGCTGCATTTATGAGTGGTATATTAAATCCTGATAATGTAAAAATAGGTGTAAAAAGAGATATGGATGATGGAAGTAAGAAAATAAAGATAGGTCCTAAAGAGCTTACACCAATAGAAATATCTTCAATGATATTAAAAAATATGTATGATAGTATAAAATCTATGTTCCCAGCAGGTGTTTATAATGCTTCAGGAGTAGTAGTTACAGTACCCTATTATTTTAAAGCACATCAATTTCAAAATACAACAGAGGCTGCAAAAAAAGCTGGTTTAAAAATCCTTGGAATAATTCAAGAACCAATAGCAGCTGCTTTAGCTTATGGACTTCATCATTCTAATAATAACAATAGAGATGAAAATATATTAGTATTTGATTTAGGTGGAGGAACCTTTGATTTAACAATTATAAATATAAAAGAAGACTCTGAAAATCTTCTCTTTAATGTAATTGGAATTGGAGGAGATGATAGACTTGGAGGTCTAGATTTTGATAAAGCATTTATGGATTATATAATTCAAAAAGAAGGCATTGACTTTTCAACTGTAAAAAAAGAAAAAATAAGAAAAATAGGAAAACAGAAAATTCTAGACAACGTAATAAGATGTAAAGAAATTTTAAGTGCTACAGAAAGTACCTATGTAGCAATACCAGATGTTATACCAGGAGTTCATATAGATTCTGAATATACAAGACAAGATTTTGAAAAGGCTATTGATAAGTATTTAGTTAAAATAAGAAAAATAATAAGAGAAACAATGGCTAAAGCAAGGGTAGGAGCGAATGATATAACAAAAGTACTAAAAGTTGGAGGCTCAAGTAAAATTCCTATTATGGACTCTATAATAGAAAGTGAATGTGGAAAAAACAAGACCTATTCAGATATAGACCCAAGTCTTTGTATAGCAGAAGGAGCTGCTATATATGCAGCATATCTTAGTAAAAATTTAGATTTTAATAAAAATATAAAAATAGAGACTGCTGTGGCTCATGCTTTAGGGCTAGAAGATGGAGAAGGAAATTTTATAGCCTTAATAGAGCAAAATAAGAGAACACCAGCACAAGAAACATTAATATTTACTACAGATAAAGATAATCAAACTGAAATTGAAGTAGAAGTATATCAAGGAACAAACTCTATAGCTAAAAATAATTCACATGTTGGAACTGTAAAAGTTTCAGGCTTAAGACCAGTTCCTATGGGAGAACTTGATATAAAGATAACATTTGAAGTTGATTCTTCACAAGAAGTAAAGGTAAGAATATGTGAAGAGTTAAGTGGAATAGATAAAACTGAAGTTTTAAAATTAATATAATATATTAATTTATGAAAGGATATTATATGATAGATTTTATTACAAATATTGATAAAGAAATTTTATATTTTATTCAAGAGTTTTTAAGAAGTGAGTTTCTAAATAAAGTATTCTCTTTTATAACAAGTTTAGGAAATGGAGGATTTATTTGGATTACAATATCAATAATATTACTTATTTCTAAAAAAACTAGAAAAGTAGGAGTTTTATCAATATGTTCTTTATTATTATGTTATATAACAAATGATTTGATAATTAAAAAGCTTGTTGCAAGAGAAAGACCTTTTAATCAATTTTCAGAACTTATTCCATTAATAAAAAAACCAGTAGACTTTTCATTTCCTTCAGGACATTCTGCAAGCTCCTTTGCTTCAGCAGGAATATTATTTAGATACTTAGATAGAAAAGATGGAATATTAGCAATAGTTCTTGCAGCACTTATTGCTTTTTCAAGATTATATTTAGGAGTACATTTTCCTAGTGATGTAATTGCAGGAATTATAATGGGACTTTTAAGTAGTTATATCATATCAAAATTAGAAAAATATATATCTTCAAATAGAAAGTATAAAGTGGAAAATTAAATAAGAACTGTCTTTAATAAGTACTTTACATTATAAATTTAGCTTAAAGTAATATTAAAGACAGTTCTTTTTTTAGCTATTTAAGACTATTACCATTGATTATTAGTTGCAGTTTTTTTTTTTTTTTTATTATCTTTACTTTTGATGTATGTATTAGTTTTTTCTTTGTTTTTATTATCAGTAT
>ONGV01000192.1 GCA_900317445.1 uncultured Eubacteriales bacterium
ATAACATATTTCATAGAAATAATCCTATAATTACTCTGCAATATATTATATTAAAAAGCTAAAAATATATTCTTATTATTTTAAATTATCAACAGCTTCACTTAAAACTTTGGCAATATCATCATTAATTATTAAATTAGCTTTATTATCAGCAGAAGTTGAACTTTTATTAATTAAGATTAGATTCTTACCTCTAAAATAATCAATAAGTCCTGCAGCAGGATAAACAACAAGAGAAGTTCCACCAATAATTAAGGTATCAGCTTGTGATATAGCTCTAACTGCACCAGTTATAATGTCATTATCTAAACCTTCTTCATATAAAACAACATCTGGCTTAACTTTTCCACCACATTTTGGACAAGTTGGTATTCCTTCAGATTCTAAAATAAATTTTTCATCATAAAAAGTACCACACTTCATACAGTAATTTCTAAGTACAGAACCATGAAGTTCATAAACAACTTTAGAACCAGCAGCTTGATGAAGTCCATCAATATTTTGAGTAACTACAGCTTTAAGCTTTCCCATTTCCTCTAATTTAGCCAAAGCTATATGACAACCATTAGGTTTAGCATTTGGATAAATTAATTTATCTTTATAAAATTTAAAAAACTCTTCTGGATATTTCATAAAAAATGTGTGAGACACAAGCTGTTCTGGAGTAAAATTTATCTTAAGTTTTTCATTCCACAAACCATTAGAACTTCTAAAATCAGGTATACCTGAAGCAGTAGAGATACGAATGTAAACCCACTAAATTATTAAGAATAAATATATGGAATGTATTGACAATAAATGTACGTATATTAAAATTATAACAAAGGATTATTTCACATAAAATGGGTGGAGGAGAAGATGAAAGAGGGGTATATTGTAAAAAACAATATAGATACAAGTGCTGATTCTAATTTAAAAGGTATGGGGTTACAAAAGTTAAGAGCTGCAGAAAGATTGTTACAGGCTGTTTTATTAGATAAACAAGCAATATATTGCACAATTGAATATGTAGATGATGTTATAGAAATGGAATTTAATAAGGATATGATTGATATACAGACAGAACAAAATAAAAATTATAACTCATCATTTTCAATAAATAGCGATGAAATAAAAAATTCTTTGAGAATTTTTTTAGATACATGGAGAAGGGTTGAATATGATGAAAATATGACTTTTGTGTTCTATACAAATACATCTATTGTTAAAGAAAAGAAAGTTGGCTTGATAAAAGATTTAGACTTAAAGTTACCTAAAGAGCCAGTTTTACAGTTATTAATAGAGAAAAAATATGATAAAGCATTACCAATAGTTATACCTATATTAAAGGATTACTATATTAATCAGCATAATAATAAGAAACATAATAATAAAGAAACATCTAATAATGATGCTGAATTTTATGAAAAATTAATTAATAGTTATTCAGATGACAAATGGAAAAAGTTTTTTAATCTAATAGAATGGAGATTTAATGAAGAAAATGAAAGAACATTAAGATCGAAACTAGAAGACACAGTAAAACAGGTCTGTAACAAGTTAGATGTAGATGAAAGATATTATGATAAAATACTATCTTGTATTTTGCAACTAATTGAAGAAAAATCATTAGAAAAAGACTTTTTTAATAGGATGGTAAATGTTTTCGAAATAAAATTATTATTTAAGGAATTTGAAACGCAAGCTAAGATAGAAGAAGTAATAGATCCAGTACATAAAAAATGGGACGAGATAGATAATAATGATATTAGGGATTTAGAGGAGAAAATATTAAATGTATGTCCTGAGTATGATGAAGATGATTTAGAAGATTTAAAAGATGATTTTGTTGATGGAAAGTTTGAACAGGAGTCTTATCAAGAGATAAAGTCTATAAAATCATATAACTATAGAATCTATAAAATTTGCAAAAGAAAAATAAAGCGTATATTGAGAAATAAAGAACAGTGTAAATTTACTACAGAAGAAATAAATAATATTATCGATACATTAACTGGATTATGTGAAGAATATATATTAGATAAAGGAAAAACATATAAAATTCCATATAGGGATAAAGATATGATTAGAAAGACAATTTTAATTTTATTTCAAGAATGTTACCTTGCATTAGATAAGGTTGGTGTAGTTAATGAATAATAAAAAAAGAATGATGTTTGTTTTGGAAGAAGATTATTATTATATTACTATGAAAATTATTAGTATACTACAATATATGAATTGTATTAATAGTAAACTTGTTGATTATAGAAAAATCTCATATATAATATCTTGCACAACAGATGATGAAACTTTGAAGTTATTTTGTAAAAGTATTGATGATTATAATTCTTTATCAATAATTGAAAGAGAAAGATTATTGGATATGTATTATAAAGGGAGTTTAAATCAGCCAATTGTAAAGAGGGTACTTTTTTTTCTAGAAAAGAAAAATATAATATGTATAGTTAAGAATCATAATTATGGTTGTATCGATGTGAACTTGGTAAAGAATAAACATTTAAAAGATATTTTTATTAATGAGTACTTTAAAGAAGATAGGCAAAGGATAAATACTTTTTATAAAAAGTACAATAGAGTTAGATCGGTAAAGTACGAAACATTTATATTTAAAGTTTTTGGAAGTAGTGAGGTTTTCTAATGGGTAGGTTAATGGTAAAGAAGGTAATATATAATGGAGATAAGTATTATTTTGAATCACCTGAATTGAAAGATGGAATAGTTATCTTAGAAGGTGATAATGAACATGGGAAAAGCACATTTATGGATTTAATTTATTTTGGATTAGGTGGCAAGGTACTTGGTTTTAATAAAGATAAAAAATCTAGAGAAAAGCATAATGAGATATATAATGATACAAATAATTATGTTAAGTTATTAATAAGTATAAATGGAGAAGAATTTGAAATTACTAGATATTTTATAGAAAAAAGAGGAAATAAAATTTATATTGTAGACAGTGATAAAAATGTTAAAGAAGTAAATATTTATAGAGGGTCATCTGAAGAAAATGATTTGTTCTCGGATTGGATTTTAGAAAAATTAGATATAGATGTATTTAATATAGTTCAAGGAACAAGAAAATTCAAAATAGGATTTAATGACTTAATGCGTTTGATATATCATGATCAAAAAACAGAAGTAAGTAAAATATATAAAGATCCAGAAAGAGATAATTTTGTTTCAGATTCAGTTGAAATAAGAATGGCTATTTTTGAGGTTTTGATAGGTGCAGTATATTCAGAGTACTATGAACTATTAGGAAGGTATAAATTAAAGAGTAGAGAATATGAAGAAAAAAGTGCTGTATTAGATAATTATAAAAATTTCTTAAAGGAGATTATTAATGAAGAATTAGCTAATACAGAATACATTGTAGAAAAAATAGAAGAGAAAAGTGAAATATTAGAAAAGATTTGTATTGAAAGAGATATAGCAAGAACTGAAAGAAATACATCAAATAAGGTATTTAAAGAAATAGAAAATCAAAAGGAGAAAATAAAAGTTTTAGAATATTCTAAAAGAGAAAGTTTGAAAATTAAATCTACTCTTAATGATTCAATTGATAAAATTTTATTTTTGATAGATGAAGTTCAAAGAGAAATAAAAGAAATCGAAAAAATAAGATTTGTGAAAAATAAGTTGAATTTATTTTCACCAAACACGTGTCCGTATTGCTTAAGAGAAGTCAATAGAGAAGAAGGAAAATGTATATGTGGAAGCGATATAGATGAAGAAGAATATGAAAAGTTTTTTTATTCAGATAAAGAATATCTACAAATTATTAATTTAAAGAAGAAATCTTGCCAATCATTAAAATTACTTTTGGAGAAGAAAAAAAATAAATTAGTAGATGTAAATCAATCTATTAATAAGCTTAATATTTCAATTACTGACTGTAAAAGTTATATAAGTGATTTGCTAAAGGATGTCGATTCAGAATATAATTCAGCATATATAATAAAGATAGATGATAGAATAAAGGATATTAAACAAGAAATAAGTTCGCTAGAAACAGCGAAAGAGTTTGCAGTGAAAAGGGATTACTTGCTTAAACAAGTAAATACAATAAAGAATGAACTTGAAAAATTAAAGTTAGATGTAAATGAAAAACTAAATAATGCTGAAAAGGAACTAATTGAAAAGAAAAAAAGTTTTAACGAAATATATAATTCGTTAATGCAAAAGGCAGATAAATATTGTTATGATGCATATATAGGTGATGATTATATGCCATATACAAATCATGGTGAATATAGAGCAAGAAGTTCATTAGTATCCAAGAGATTGATGTACTTTTTGACATTATTAATTATAAGTTTAAAAAGTGAAAGTAATTATCCAAGATTTTTGATGATAGATACTCCAAATAAAGAGGGAATTGATCCTAAAAACCTAATAATAATATTAGAACAATTAGCTAATATAAATGAATATATAGAGGATAAAGGAATTAAATATCAAGTTATATTAACAACAGGAATTAAGGTCTATCCTGATTCTTTAAAAGATAAAGTATTTTTAACATTAAAAGATAATAATAAATTACTTATTGAAAAATAGAGAAATAGTCTTTACAAAAAGTAAAGACTATTTTTTATAGATTAGAAACAGCTTCTCCTAAAACTTTCCCAATAGCATCATGTATAACAAGATCAGCTTTATTGTCAGCAGATGTTGTACTCTTATTTATAAGTACAAGATTCTTTCCGCGAAAATAATCAATAAGTCCAGCAGCAGGATAAACAACTAGGGAGGTTCCCCCAATAATTAAAGTATCAGCTTCTGCGATGGCTCTAACAGCTCCACTTATAATATTATTATCTAATCCTTCTTCATAAAGAACAACATCTGGTTTAACTTTGCCACCACACTTAGGGCAAGTAGGCACACCTTTTGATTCTAAAATAAACTTTTCATCATAGAATGCGTTACATTTCATGCAATAGTTTCTAAGAACAGAGCCATGTAATTCATAAACCTTCTTTGATCCAGCAGCTTGATGTAGACCATCAATATTTTGAGTAACAATAGCTTTAAGTTTACCCATTTCTTCAAGTTTAGCAAGTGCAATATGAGCAGCATTAGGTTTTGCTTCTGGGTAGATTAATTTATCTCTATAAAACTCAAAAAATTCTTCTGGATATCTCATAAACATAGTATGTGAAACTAGTTGCTCAGGAGTAAGGTTTATTTGAAGTTTTTCGTTCCATAAACCATTGGAACTTCTGAAGTCAGGTATACCACTCTCACAACTACAACCAGCACCTCCAAAGAATACTAAGTTATTACTATCTCTAATTACTTGAGTCAAATTTTCTGTTTCAGTACTCATAAAAACATCTCCTATAATTAGCATTTATTTTAATTATTACACAACAAAAAAGAAAAATAAAATTTTTTTATAAGAATAGAAATTAGTTTTACGTTTTAATGACTGACTGTCAATAATAAAGATGAAATGAATGAAGAAATAAAAAAATAAAAATTTCTTTAAATTAGTTTTACATTTCAAAGGCTTATTGTCAATAGTAAAGGTGAGAATAAGTTAAACAGTTAATTATTCAACTAAGGAGGAGTGCTTATAGAAGAAATAAAACTAAAAACAGTTACAGAGTTAATTGGAGAATCTTATAAAAGTTTTAAACAAGGTGAACATATAATTTTGGATTGTGCTACGGGTTCAGGAAAAACATATTTTGTTTTGAATGTACTTGGTAATTGGTGTAAATCAAATAATAAAAAGATACTTTATTTGTGTAATAGAACCGAACTCAAAAGAAAGGTTAATGAAGAAGCAATAAAATTTAATACATTAGGAGTTATAGATATTTTTACATATCAATATATTCAAAGTGAAAATAATGTATATAAGGTCAAGGAATATGATTATATAGTTTTTGATGAATGTCATTATATTTTTAATGAGGGATGGAATCTATATACAGATATAATTTCTGAAGTATTAATAAGTAAGTTTATGGATTCATCAACTATGATTTTTATGTCAGCAACGGGTGAAAAAGTATTTAAAAGTTTACTTAGTAATAAGATAGTTAAAAAATATAATGTATTTAAGATTGAGGCAGATTATTCATATGTCGATAAATTGGTTTTTTATGATGAAGACACATATCTTTTAGATTTAATTGATACATTGCCAGATGAGGAAAAATTAATTTATATATGTTCTAATAAAGAAAAAGGATATCGCTTAAAGCAAGAGTTAGGAGATAAAGCTTACTTTATGTGTAGCAAATATGATAAAAGATATAATTCAGATAATCCTATTAAGTTAATGAGCTTAAATCCAAAATGTATAAGTTTTGATAGAAAAGTCTTGATAGCTACATCTGTGCTTGATGTTGGAATAGATATATTTGATAAAGCTGTTACCAATATAGTTTCAGATTTGTATGATATGACTACTTTAATACAAGCATTGGGAAGAAAAAGACTTGTAGATTCAAGTGATAGTGTAGTAATTCATATAAAAAATAGAAGTAAAAAAGCTATATCAGGGATTATGAATGGATTACTTAATGAACTTAGGATCGCTAATTTATATTTATATGAAAAAGAAATATTTGCTACATATGTAGAAGAGAATGGTAGAACAAATTTAGTAAATAAGTGCTTTTATGATTCAATTGATGCGACAGGGGAAGTAGTAAAAGTGTTTAATTACATGTATTACTTACATTTGAAGTATAAGGTAGAAGAGTTATATGTAGCAAAAGAAATAGGATTTGATATGCTTGTGAAATTAAAATTAGGGTCTACTATTGGAAATATTGAATATAATAGTGAAACTAAAATTGTAGAAAAGAAAGATAAAGTAATAATATATTTAGAATCTATTAAAAACACAAAATTGTTTAAAGCAGACAAAGAGAAACTAATTAATGTAATTGGGTTAAAAGATGGACGTGGTAGAAAACAAAAGTCATTAAAAATGTTAAATACATATCTAGAAGTTAATAATATCGAATTTGTAATACTTGCCAAAAAGAGTGGCTCAAAAAGATATTGGAAAGTTGAAGGTATAGATAGGATTGGGGCTAATTGAGGATAGTCTTGATAATTAAGTAAATCCATGAAATGTTCCAAATAAATTATTTTTTTATATCTACTAGATGACGGGTTCAGTACCACCCTTACGTAAAATATTATTAATTTTCAAATTGAAAAAAGCGTAAGACAAAAAATACTAATGAAAAAGGAGAAGTATATGATCTTAAAAGGTAAAATTACAATAAGATTAGATGAAAAAGAAGAAGCTTTTTTAAGGAATAAGTCTAAAGAAACTATTTGTAGCATTACAGATATTGTTAAAAAATCACTTAATGAATATTATTCTACAAGAATTTTCAAAACTTGTAAAGAGAGAAAAAAAGAAAAATGGAGGTTTTATTAATTATGAATATAGAAACTAATGAAGAGTTAGATCGTTTTTATTCTGCTATTGGATTTGATCGTGCAGAAAAAGGAGATCATTTAGAATTGTTGACATCAGATGATGAAAGAAGATATTTTGACTTACTAATTCAAATGATACCTAATGTATCCAATATAGACATCATTAGCATTTGTAATTTGGCTACTATGATGGCAACATTTAAAAAGCTTGGAGAATACATTGATAAAGTAGATTCTAATGTAGAGCTATATTTAAAGTTAGTATCAAAACGTAATGACACTATATCTAAGATAGACAAGCTTTTATCAAGTTGTGGATTTACAGGTACTAGTAGATCAAAATTAAAAATTATATATGATTTAACGGAGGAAGAACATGGTGAAGAAAATATTTAGAAAGAAGAACGATTGTATTGAAAAAGATCCACTTTTACAATTAATGAAGCCTATGTTAATTGAAAAGGGAACCTGGGATGAAGTCGTAAAAAGAGAAATTGAACGTAAAAGTAATGAAAGAAGAAAGAGAGGATTTTAATTATGGGAATAAAAAAGACTAAAGAAAAAATTGGAGCAGAATTAATAAAAGATATGGAATTAAAGGATAGGATTAATAGTGTTGAAAACTTACTAATAGATACATTTAGTATAACTAATCCATCATTAAGGCATAAGGCTGAGCTTAATCCTATATTATCAACTATACTTTTAGATCAATTAAAGGTAATTATAGATATTATTGATGAAGATCCTAACATAAAAATTGAAGATATAAATTTAGAAGATTTATTTACTAACTCAAATGAAGAAATTTCTAAATTAATTCATAATAAATTTCCTTCTTTATATGCACAACTTAAAGTGGATTATGATAAGTTGCAAAAATCAAAGGAATTAAATAGTAAGATTCCTGAAAGTTTAAGAAGGAAAAGATTGAAAGAACTAAAAGAAGAAATTACGGTTACTAATACATATATTGAGATGCTAGGTAAAAGTAATTCTACTATAAGAAACTCTTATGAATTAAAGATATTTAATTTAGAAAAAGAGTGTGCTGCAATTGAAGAAACATTTAACTATAAAAGTTATAGAGAAATACAAGAAAAGGCATATTTATCAATACGTAATTCTATAATCTCTCTTCAGAATAAAGTTCTTGAGAAAATTAACTATTTAGAAGGAGTAATGCGTGAGTATAATGAAAGATAATAACAATATTGATTTATTAAGTAGCAAGTGTAAGTGTGGAGATAATTTTTTTATTAAAGGTTTAGTACCATCTGAAAGTCAAAGTGAACTTTTGTATAGTAAAAATAAAAAAACTATG
>ONGV01000005.1 GCA_900317445.1 uncultured Eubacteriales bacterium
TCCCAAAAGCCTGTTTCTTGCATTTGAAGTTCTAATTCTTTAACTCTTTTTTCTAATTTATCTTTGTCAAAGAGACTTCCCCATTTCTATTATAGTTTCTTTTAAAGCTGGAATCTTTGCTGTTTCTTTTTCTAAATCAACTATCATATAATCACCTCAATAAAAAATTTATTCATAGTTTGTTATATAATATTTATCATATTTATACTTTGATGTCAAAAATCTGAGATGACTAAATATTTTATATTCTATAATAACTCTTCTTTCTAATATTATAATTTATCAATCCAATTATCTATCTCAATAGTTGGTGCAATTGTGTACCACCAAACAGGACTTCCAATAATTATTTCATCATATTGTTTTATATCTTTATCTATTTTTTGTATCTTTGGCTTTCTCTTTGTGCTACTATTATCTTCTTCATCAACTACTTTGTTATAGTCTTTTGAATATTCTTTTACAGGCTTTATTTCTAAAATATCACAATTTATTTTCTTTTTTATCATTTCTGCTATCATTTTTGTATGACTTGTATAAGAATAATAAACTATTAATTTTTTATTATTGTCCATTTTTTTAGTTTCTCTTTTACAACTCTTCTGTAAAATCTTTTCTTTTTCCTGAATATATTTCTTCATAAAGTTCTATTTTATAATTTAGTTTATCAATTGTTTCATTAATATTCTTTTGCTTCTTTAATAGCTTTTCTCTTTGTTCTTCTAATAATTGTTTTCTAGCCTCTACTGTACTTTTCCCTTTTTCAAATAATGTCATATATTTTATTAATATTTCAATTTCTACTCCTGCATTTCTCATACATTTTATAAACTCAATTTTTCTGCAAGATTTTTCATCATAATCTCTTATTCCATTCTTTTTCCTTGGTATATTAGACAATAACCCTATTTTTTCATAATATCTTAATGTATCTGCTGTTAATTCATATTTTTTACTTACTTCTGCTATTGTCATTGCCTCTCCCCCTTTGGATATATTCTATAGCTTGTCATATTCCTCATCTGTTACTTTTTCACACCACTCATTTGATGTATCTTCTCCAGGTACCTCTACTGCCAAATGGCTAAACCAGCTATCATTTTTTGCTCCATGCCAATGTTTTACATTGGCTGGAATTGTTACTACATCACCAGTTTTTAGACTTTGTGGCTCTTTACCTTCTTCTTGATACCAACCTTCTTCATCTTCTGTATATACTTCCTTTGCCATATTAAATGCTGCCCATGCATTTGGCCAACCACAGTAAAAAGCTAAATGTGTAATTATTTCTACTAATTCTTCTTTTGTTATACCATTATTTTTCGCATTAATAAGATGATACTTGAAAGAACTATCTAATCCACCTTTTCCAATTAGACTTGCTATTGTAGTCATACATCTACTTTTTAAAGATAATTTGTCTTCCTTGCCCAAACTTCTCCAAATAATACATCATCATTTAATTCTGCAAATTTAGGTGCAAATTCTCCTAAACTATCTCTTCCTGCTGTTTGTTTTTTCATAATATCAACTCCTTATTTTTCCTATAACTATTATATATCACTTTGAGTTAACTCCAAGTCAATACCTTTGGAAAAATTTTTTCAATTTAATTCCTAGCTAAAAGATTCTATTTGTATTTTAACTATTATAATTTTTAATAAAAAAATAAACAGACTACCCTAAGATAGTCTGTTTCTATAGTATAATATTATACTTCTCTTCCACAACAATTTTTATACTTTTTACCACTTCCGCATGGACAAAGTTCATTTCTTCCTACTGTTGGAGCTTTTCTTACAGGCTCTTTCTTCTTAACTTCCTCTTCTCCATTTGCACTTGCATGAGATGCTGACATTTCTTGAACTACTCTTTCTCTCTTTGGAGCTTCTCTTTCTACTTGTACATGGAAGATATATCTAACTGTATCAAGCTTAATGTTTTGAATCATATCTTCAAACATTTCACTACCTTCCATTTGGTAAGCTTGAACTGGGTCTTGTTGTTTAAATGCTCTTAATCCAATACCTTGTTTTAAGTGGTCCATGTTGTCTATATGGTCCATCCATTTGCTATCAACACTTCTTAAAAGAATAACTCTTTCAATTTCTCTCATTTTTTCAGAGCCAAATTCAGCTTCTTTTTGTTCATATATGTTAGTAGCTATATTATATAATTTTTCTACTATTTCTTCATTAGACATCTTTGTTAATTCTTCTACATCAACCATAGATTCTGGAATACATATTCCATCTAAATAAGTTATAAGCTTCTTAACTTCAGTTTCTATATCTGTATCTTCTTTTAAATGTCCAAGAACTGCATTATTTATAACTTCTTTTGTCATGCTCATTATTTGATCTTTAACATCTTCACCTTCAAGAACTTCAGATCTTTGTTTATAAATAATTTCTCTTTGCATATTCATAACATCATCATAACCTAATAATGTTTTTCTTATGTTAAAGTTATTACCTTCAACCTTCTTTTGAGCATTTTCTATTTGCTTTGTTATTATCTTATTTTCTATTGCATCATCTTCTTGTAAACCTAATTTTTGAACAATACCTTGAATTCTATCTGAACCAAAAATTCTCATTAAGTCATCATCTAATGATATATAAAATCTTGATGAACCTGGGTCTCCTTGTCTACCAGCACGACCTCTTAACTGATTATCAATTCTTCGAGATTCATGTCTTGCAGTACCTATTATCTTAAGTCCACCAGCTTCAACAACACCTTCTCCAAGTTTAATATCTGTACCTCTACCAGCCATATTAGTTGCTATAGTAACCATTCCCAATTCACCAGCATGACTAATTATTTCTGCTTCTTGTTCATGATACTTAGCATTTAATACTTGATGAGGAATTCCTTTTTTCTTTAAAACTGCTGAAAGTTGCTCTGATTTTTCTACACTTACAGTACCTATAAGCATTGGTTGACCAGTTTTATGAGTTTCTATTATTTCATTAACTATTGCATTAAACTTTCCTTTTTCATTTAAGAAAACAACATCTGGATAATCTACTCTTGCTATAGGTTTATTCGTAGGAACTACTATAACATCTAATCCATAAATTTCTCTAAATTCTTCTTCCTCTGTTAAAGCAGTACCTGTCATACCTGAAAGCTTTTTGTACATTCTAAAGTAATTTTGGAAAGTAATTGTAGCAAGGGTTTTTGATTCTCTTGCAATCTTTACACCTTCTTTAGCTTCAATAGCTTGGTGAAGACCATCTGAATATCTTCTTCCTTCCATAAGTCTTCCTGTAAATTCATCTACAATTATTACTTCTCCATCTTTAACCATGTAATCTTTATCTATTCTCATAGAATAGTTAGCCTTTAAAGCCTGAGTTATGTAATGTTGAAGTGCCATATTTTCAGCATCTGCATAGTTATCAATTTTAAATGTTTTTTCTGCCTTTTCAACACCCTTATCTGTTAACATAACTGCATTTGCTTCTTCATCTATAAAATAGTCTTCTTCTTCTTTTAAAGTTTTTACAAAGTAATCTGCAACTTTATAAAATTCAGTTGATTTTTCTCCTGCACCTGAAATTATAAGAGGTGTTCTAGCTTCATCAATAAGAATTGAGTCAACTTCATCAACTATACAGTAGTTAAGAGTTCTTTGAACTCTTTCTTCTTTGTAAATAACCATATTATCTCTTAGATAATCAAATCCAAATTCATTGTTAGTTCCATAAGTTATATCAGCATTATAAGCTTCTCTTCTTTGATCATTAGTTAAGCCATGTACTATAACTCCAGTTGTAAGTCCTAAGAAATTATAAACAGCACTCATTTCTTCCATTTGTGTTGATGCAAGGTAATCATTTACTGTTATTACATGTACTCCATTTCCTAGTAAACCGTTTAAATAAGCAGGTAATGTAGCAACTAAAGTTTTACCTTCACCTGTTTTCATTTCTGCAATTCTACCTTGATGTAAAACTACACCACCAATGATTTGCACTTTGTGATGCTTCATATGAAGCTTTCTCCAAGATGCTTCTCTAACAACTGCAAAAGCTTCTACTAATATGTCATCTAAAGTTTCTCCCTTAGCTAACCTTTCTTTAAATTCAGGAGTTTTTGCTTGAAGTTCTTCGTCAGTTAATTTACCCATTTCTTCATCTAAAGCTAAAACCTTATTTGCAATAGGCTCTATTCTCTTAACTTCTCTTTCACTATATGACTTAAATATTGATTTAAAAAGTCCCATAATTTCATCCTCTCAATTCA
>ONGV01000039.1 GCA_900317445.1 uncultured Eubacteriales bacterium
AGCTAATATATCAATATTAAAAAATGGAAAAGCAAAAGCTATACGATTTTCAACCTTAGAATCAATATGTAAGGTTTTAGAATGCCAACCAGGAGATATTTTAGAATATAGAGAGGATTAAGAGATAAAGTTATAAAAATTGTGTGGGGATTTTAGGAAAGATATGAAATTGTTAAAAAATAGACTTGCTTAAATTTGAATGCGATATAGCAAGTCTATTTTTTTATAAGGAAATTATAATACATAAACAAATACTGAAATAAAGTGGCATAGTGTGCCAAGCATTATGAATATATGGAATATTTCATGTGAACCAAACACTCCAATTTTAATTGCATCTTTTTTTAAGGCATATATAATACCACCAATACTATAAAGAACTCCTCCAAGTGCTAATAATATAAGACTAGGTTTAGCTAAAACTTGTGAAAGTGGATAAACTGCAAAAGCAGCAAACCAACCTACTGCAATATATATTACACTACTAAGCCATCTTGGACATGTAACCCATAAAAGCTTAAATATTATTCCTATAACTGACGAAATTGCTACAGCTGCAAATAATGCATATCCAATTGAGTTATGAAGAGCAATTAAACAAAAAGGAGCATATGAGCCTAAAATAAGTATAAATATCATTGAATGGTCTAGCTTTTTTAATTTCATAATAACCTTATCAGATGAAATTACTGAGTGATAAGTTGCTGAAGCACTATAAAGAAGAATCATTCCAAGTCCAAAAAGACAAATTGCTAAATATTCAATAGGACTTCCCTTTGTAATAGAAACTTTTATTATCATTGCAATAAATCCTACTAAAGAAAGTACAGCTCCAATTAAGTGTGTTAAACTATTTACTGGTTCTCTTAAATATTTATTCATAAAAGACACCTCCATCAATATGTCATGTAGTTTTTAAAACTATGTATTGCTATAATGATATTATGATGTATAAATATGATAAAGTCAAAAGCCAAAATAAACCATTTAAATTGTATATTCATTATTTTATACTCATTTGCTTGAAATATCAATAAAATGCTATTAAAATTATATTAATAAGTTAATATATAGTTTTTAAAACTACATGGAGGAGAAAATGAATAAAGAAGAAGTTAAAGATATAATAAAAAAAGAAGCAAATGAAGAAAAAATTCAACTTGAAGATGTGCCAGAAATAGATTTATATATGGACCAGGTAATACAACTTTTTGAAAATAAACTTGCTTCAAATAAGAGAAATGAAGATGATAAGGTTCTTACAAAAACTATGATTAATAATTATGCAAAAGCAAAGCTATTGATGACAATTAAGAATAAAAAGTATTCAAAAGAGCATTTAATATTAATGAGCTTTATATATGAATTTAAAGGGGCTTTATCCATAAGTGATATAAAGCTTCTTTTAGATGAAATAGTTAAAGGATATGAAAATAATGAAGAATATAACTTAAGAGAATTATATTCAGATTATTTAAAGAACATTAATGAAGAGAATAAAGAAATTGAAAATTATTTAAATGAAAAAGTAGAAAAATTATTTAATAATTCTAGTGAAGATAGCTTTAAAGATAAATTTTTACTTGTAGCAACAATGATAAATATGAGTAATGTTTATAGGAAGATAGGAGAAAGATTGATTGATAAGTACTTTAAAGAAGGGGAGAATAAGTAATGAAAAATCAAAATGATTTAAAAAGAGAGCTTGCAAGAATAGATGGAAAAGGCTATAAAGCATATAAGGATTTAGAAGGTCAATATGATTTTGGAAATTATATATTATCAATAGACCATGTCCAAGGAGACCCATTTGCATCACCATCTAGAGTAAGAGTTGTAGTAAATCAAAAAATAGCAGGCATACCAATAGAACTCTTTGATAAAAATTATAAAAGAATAGCAGTACAGGACTTTTTAACAAGATTATTTTATAAAAATATAAATGTATTTGGAGGAAAAATATTTGGTTCAGGAAAAAGTGGTCTTATATTAATAAGTAAATGTCCACAAGAAATATTAGATAGAACTTCAATTATAGTAAATAAAGAATATGTTGAAGCAAGAATGGAAATTGGATTTCCAGCAAGAGGAAGGAGTGTTCTTTCAAAAGAATTAGAAAAAATATTATATGATTTTCTTCCTAAAATAGTAGAAAACTCTTTAATTTATAAAAATATAAATAAGAATTTGTTAATATCTCAAGTGAAATTAGTTGAAGACCAAGAATATATAAGAGAAGAATTAAACAAACAAGGATTAGTTGCCTTTATTGCAAATGGCTCTATTCTTCCAAGAGAAAGTGGTGTTTCAACTAAACCTTTAAAAGATGGAATAAAATTTTTATCACCAAAAACATTAGAGATAGAAATGAATCTTCCAAACCAAGGAAAAATAAAAGGAATGGCAATAAAAAAAGGTATAACAGTAATAGTTGGTGGAGGCTACCATGGAAAATCAACTTTATTAAAAGCTATAGAATTAGGAGTGTATAATCACATTTTAGGTGATGGAAGAGAATTTGTAATAACAGATAATACTGCATTAAAGGTAAGAGCAGAAGATGGAAGGGTAATTCATAGTGATGATATATCTTTATTTATAGATAATCTCCCTAATGGAAAGGACACCAAGAAGTTCTCTAGTGAAAATGCAAGTGGGAGTACATCTCAAGCAGCTAATATTATTGAAGGGATAGAATGTGGAGCAAAAACCTTATTAATAGATGAAGACACCTCTGCAACTAATTTTATGATAAGAGATGATGTTATGCAAAAACTTGTAGCTAAGGATAAAGAGCCAATAACACCATTTATTGAAATTGTAAGAGATTTATATACTCAAAAAAATATATCAACAATAATGGTAGTTGGAAGTTCAGGAGATTATTTTGACATTGCAGATACAGTAATACAAATGGATTGCTATGAGCCTAAGGATGTAACAAAAGAAGCAAAAGAACTTAGTACAGGAAATATAATTAAGAGAATAGAAAACAGAAATACAAAAATAAATATTAATTTTGAAAGAATAATTAAAAAAGGAAGTATAGAAAAGAATCCTAAAGGAGTTAAAATAAAAGCTTTAGGAGTTGATGGTTTAAGTATTAATAAAGAAAATATTGATTTAAGAGCTGTTGAACAAATTGTAGATTCAGAACAAGTAAAAGCTATAGGAGATATTATAAAACTTATAGATGATAATTTTATAAATGAGAAAACAAATTTAAAAGGAATAGTAACTCAAGTTGTTGAATATATTAATAAAAATGGACTAATTAATATAAATAATATAAAAGGTGGAAGTGGAAATTTGGCTATGCCAAGACCGCAAGAAATAGCTTGTGCTATAAATAGGTATAGAAAACTTAAAATTTAAAAAAATTATATGTAAACTAATTTTGACAAAAATTTTACTTGCAATTTATAAAAAAAACCGGTACAATTAAGCCATAGATAAAAAGAATTAAATAAGTCCTAAATTTTTTTATTTTTTATATGAAGGCTATGGTTGTTAAAAACCATAGCTTTTTTGAATTTTACTACAATAAAGTCTTTGAATAAATAAATACAAAAATGGATAAAATAAATTCAAATATATTTAGAGGTTATTATTATGAACAAAAAGAATTTAATTTTATCATTAGTTATAGCAAATTTAATAGCAATTTTCATATTACTCATAAATAAATTTCAATTTGTACATAATTTTATTGGTACTATAATTGGAATTATAATTACTCCAATTATTTTTGGAGTTTTTTTATTTTATATTTTAAAACCTCTCAACAAATTATTAATAAAGTTTGGAATAAAAGAAAATAAATCACCATTAATAACAATGTTAATTTTTTTAAGTTTATTAATAGCTATCTTAATGTTTTTTGGGAAAAATATTATAAGTGAAATTTATAAAATAAAGAACATAGTTTATGCATTTATAAATAATGAAAAAATTTATATATTTTTTGAAAAATATTTTGAAAAAGAAAAAATAAATTTAGCTCTAGACTATATAGTAAATATTTTTATATCTTATATAATTCCTATAATTTCTAATATAAAAAGTATAATAAACATGGGAATGATGTTATTTTCAAATATTTTATTAATAATTTTAATAGCCTTTTTTCTTTTAAAAGATAGAGAAAAATTTAAAGAAAAGATTTTGTCATATATACCTAATGAATATAAAGAACTTGCAAAAGAAATAATTATTGATGGAGATGAAGTACTTTCATCATATATAATAGGGCAGTCTATTGTAGCATTTTCATTAGCTTCAATGGTTTTTATTGGTTATTTAATTATAGATATGCCAAGTAGTTTATTACTTGCTTCTATAACTTTTATTTTAGCATTTATTCCATTTGTAGGTTTCTTTATATCTATGACAATACCATATATTATAGCTTTGACCCTTGGAATTAAAATGGTTATAAAATTATCTATTTTAGTTATAATAGCTCAAACTTTAAAAGGAAGAATAGTAGTACCATTTATTATGGGTAAAAGAATGAATATACATCCACTAACAGATATATTCTTAGTAGTATCAGCAGCCTCTTTAGGAGGTCCCTTAGCAGCTTTTTCAGTAGTACCAATATATGCTCTTATAAAGATGATTTATCAAGATTTTATAAAGTATAAGTCTCTTTTTTCTTTCAATAAAAAGGTAGAATAAGAATAATGTTTCAATAAGAATATTGATAAGGAAAAAAAGGTATAGTAAGATAATG
>ONGV01000194.1 GCA_900317445.1 uncultured Eubacteriales bacterium
ATTCTTTCTGTATCATTTGAAGTAGCATTTATTATTTTACCATCTTTAAATGTAAGAACTACATTTTCATAAGTAAAGCCACCATGAAGAGATGGAGTATTATAGCTTATAGTTCCATTTACAGAATCTTTAACAGGAGCAGAATAAACTTCTCCATCTGGAATATTCATTTCACCAGAACATTTTACTGCAGGAATATCTTTTATTGAGAAGGTTAAATCAGTTCCAGGACCTTTAAGTGTAACCTTATCAGTTTTGTTCATTAAATCTACTAAAGAGTCCATAGCTTTTGACATTTTAGAATAATCTAAGTTACAAACATCAAAGTAAAAATCTTCAAAAGCATCTGTACTCATATTTGCAGATTGTGCCATTGAAGCTGTTGGATATCTTAAGATAACCCACTTTGTTTTTGGAACTCTTATTTTTCCATGAACAGGTTCTGCAAAGTTTATGTTATATAATTTCATTTTTTCTGAAGGAACATCTGATAATATACAAGAATTATCACCTGCTCTTATTCCTATATATGCATCCATATCTTTCATTCTTAAAGCTTCATATTTAGCCATTAAGTCAAGCTGTTCTTTAGAAGTATTCATAAGAAGTTCTCTATCTATTTCTTTATCCTTTAATGTAACTAAAGGAATAGCCTTTGCATTATAAGCTTCCTTTATAAGTTCTTTTATTAAATCCTTACAATCACCTATTCCTTCTATTAAAACTTTTTCTCCAGGTTTTAAAGCACAAGAATAGTTAATTAAATTTTTAGCTAATTTATTATATCTTGGGTCTTTCATTTTTTTGTTGTCTCCTTTATTATTTTATATTCTATAAATAGTATATCATATTGTAAGATTTAAAGTTTTTAAATTAAGGTATAAATTAAGTTTGTGTAAATATAAATTAAAATATAATGAATATTTTGGAGGAAAGATGAAAAGTTTTTTAAAATACATTTCTATATCTATTATAATAGTTAT
The DNA here is from genome assembly GCA_900317445.1 of uncultured Eubacteriales bacterium. Lineage (GTDB taxonomy): Bacteria > Bacillota > Clostridia > Clostridiales > Clostridiaceae > Clostridium. The sequence goes on from ONGV01000194.1 coordinate 984, forward strand.
TTTTTCTTTATTTATATTTACCATAACAAATAAATATAGAATAGACATACTTAAAGAAGGAATAGATTGCAAAATATTAGCTAAGGGCCTTAAAGATGCAAAAGCAGTAACAATAGATGAAAGTGGAAATAAATATATTGCATATAAAACTTACATAAAGGTAATAAATGAAAAAGGACAAGAAAAGATTTTATATAAAGATAAAAATTTAAATATAGAAGATATAGAATATAAAGAAGGAAATTTATATTTAATTTCTAAGGATTTATTAGAAAGATTATCATTAAAAAATAGAAAGGTAGAAATACTTTTGAAAGATATTCCAAGTGGAAAAATAAAAATAGATAGAAGGCTTCTTTTAAAAGATAATAAACTTTATATAACTATACCTGCTAAAACAAACTCTGGAATGGAAGATGGAGTAATGGAGGATTTGGCTTATTATGATAGGATTTGTAATGGAACTATTTATGAATTTGATATTTTAAGTAATAAGGCTAGTTTATATGCAACAGGAATAAGAGGAATAACAGGAATTGATTATAATAATGAAGGAAAAATAATAGGAATATTTACTGGTATGAAAAATGAGGGTGAAAGACCTATAGAAAATGATAGGGATTATTTATATATAGTAGAAAAGGGACAATGGTATGGCTTCCCTGATTTTAGTGGAGGAGATTATATTTCATCTCCAAGATTTAATGTTGAAAAGCTTATGGAAGAAATTCCACAAAGTTTTGTTTTAGCCCCAATGTATCAATATAAAAATGTTGATTCATTAAAAGAACTTGCAATAGATAGAGAGGGAACAATATTAAATACAAATAGCATTGTTTTTTGTGATAAAAATACAAATATAATAAAGGTATTAGATAAAGAGGGCTTTACCTATGATATTTTAAAGATTAGCAGAAATAATAATATAGAAGATATTTTATATTCAAAAAAAGAAATTTTACTTTTAGATAGTTCTATTGGATGCCTTTATAGCATTCATAAAAAAGAAGGAATTTTAGGCTTTACCCTTCCTTGGGGAATAAAAATATTAATATTAGGATTTTGTTTTTCTCTTCTTATGATGATTATTTATAAAATAACCACAAGTAAAAAGGGGTAATTTTTATAAAATGAGAATTACAGAATAATACTAGTAGATGATAATATTAAAATAAATATTAAAAGCTATTTTTAAAAGTCAGAATTTGTTGACAATTACCCTTATGGAATATATTATCAAATTAACTATAGTTTTAAAATAAGTTAGGGGGATAGTATATGCAAGGGGATTTTACAAAACAAGCAGAAGAATTTTTTATAAATAATATAGATGAATTATATTCTACAGAAAATGCAATAGAATACTTAAATGATAAGAGAAATACTATGAATTTTAGCTTTGAATTAAGAAGATTTATTTGCAAAAAATTTGGAGAAAAAACTAAGGATAATAAGTATATTTGTATATTAAAAAATGAAAAAGAAGAGAAAAAAATTATTTTAGATAGTTTTGATTTAGATAATTTTTCTTTAAATGAATATGAAGATTTAATTCTTTTTTATGGTAAGAAAAATAATGTTCATATTTCAAGGGCTGATGGAAGAAGATGGGTTAAAGATGAAGTTAGTTGTAAAAGACATAAACTTTTTCAAATTAGTTTTGCATTAGAAATGACAATAGAAGAAACAAATATGTTTTTAACTAAAATATTATGTGAGCAAGGATATAATTTTAG
>ONGV01000294.1 GCA_900317445.1 uncultured Eubacteriales bacterium
AAAGAGCTTTTAGAGCTTCAAAAAAAAGTTTTTATGTCACTTTATAAAAAATATGAGGATAATGAAACAACACCTGTATTTGAATCAAAGGAACATTTTAAAGAACGTTTTGATAGTGGAGATTATTATAAAATATTATACGGTAAAAAACTTATTGGAGGAGTTAATGTAAAGCTAATTGAGCCAGGAAAAATGAAACTTCATATAATAAATATACTTGAAGAATATAAAAATAAGAAAATAGGACAAGAAGTCATAAAGAGATTGGAGCTTATGTATCCAGAAATTGTTGAATGGAGTGTTATAACAATATTTAATGAAAAAAGAAATTGTCATTTTTATGAAAAGGTTGGATATGTACAAACAGAGAAAAAAATAAAGGTTAATGAAAAGATGACTCTCATAGAATACATAAAAAAAGATAAGATAAATAGACTTGAAAAGTTATAAGAATAATTATTATATAGTATTGAATTTGTTTAATTAAAAAATAGTATGTAAAAATTTAAAGGTTGTTTTATAAAGTAATTTTACAAATTTTTATCCTTTATGTAACAACCTTTAAAAATATATTTATTAGTCTTTTAAAATTTGTTTTTTCTTATTTAGTATTAAAGATAATATAGAGGCTCCACCAAGTGAAATAAGGGTTATGATTCCAGATAAACCATGATTATCTCCAGTTTGTGTAGGTGAAGCAGATTTTATAGTATTTGATGAATCTGTTAAAAAGCTTGATGAAGAAAGTAAAGAAGAATTACCTCCTAAAGAAGAACTTCCTGTACCAAGACTACTTAAAGAACCTAAACTTGAAGAACCAAAACCTCCAAATAAATTACTAATATCTATTTTCCCAAGAGTATCTAAAAGTCCACTTCCTAAACTTGAATTATTTGAAGAATTAGAACCGTTTGAAGAATTATTTCCAGTACTTCCAGAAACATCAGGAATAATTTCATCTAAAGTTGATGAAAAATCAAAATCTACATTATTATTTTCAGATACATCTATATTAATAAGACTATCTAAATTTTCTAAAATATTTACATCAATGGTTTTATCATAATCAGCATCTACATTAAAATCAAGAAGCCCATCTAAAATATTTAAGTTTCCAACAGCATTTGCAGTTGTATCAATATTTACAAGATTTTTAAATCCTTTTAAAGGTGTTATATCTGTAATTTGATTATAGCTTAAGTTTAAATCAACTATGTTAGATAAATTTTCTAAAGGACTTATGTCAATAATATTATTGTGACTTATATTTAAACTAATTAAATTACCACAATACTCTAAGCCTTTTAAGCTTTTTATGTTTGAATTAGAAATATCAAGACTTGTAATAAGCTTTAATTCACCTTTAGTAAGATTACTATCTTCACTTTTACCTAACTGTATGTTTATAGCTCTTTTTAAATTTTCATCAGGAATATCTACAATTTCTTCATCATCAGAATAAGTTAAATTTTCAGTTTCAGAAATTTCTTTAGTAGCATTTTCACTTATTTCTTCTGCATAAGCTGGAATTGATAAGCTAAGTATAGAAGAAGATAAAATAGTAACTATGATAAGCTTTAAAAATTTTTTATTCATAGAAAAGTCCCCCTAACTGCTTGTATTTAATAAATATATTATATTACATTTAGGAAAAATATCAATTAATAGATTATTTTTATAAAAAAAGTATTTACAAAAATGTAAAAATGGTATTATATATAATATAGGGTCAAATTGATAGTATCTAAAGGATAAATAACAAACTGTTGAAGAGAGACTATGAAAACATTAAAATAAAATTAAGAAAATATTTAAGGGGATGAAGAAAATGATTTTTATAAATGATAATGAATTAAAAATAAAAATTTTCCTAATGGAGAAAGCTTAATAAATGATGAAGGGTATAAGATAAAAAAGGAAGGCAATACAATAAGAGTTAAATTTAAAGGAGATGAAGAATAGTTATTAAAAATATATTCAAACATAATCAAATATACTAAAATATAATAGTGTTTTTGTAAAAATTATAAATATAAAGAATTTGCAGAACTTTTAAATGTATCCATAGTAACTTTACAAAGACGGAACAATACCAGAAAAATTTTTGAATAATATCAAAATTATGTGTAAATAATAATTTTAAGTAAAAATGTAAAAAGAAAATTAAGGAGAACATAAAAGTTTTGAAAAGAGCATACAAAACAGAAATAAA
>ONGV01000197.1 GCA_900317445.1 uncultured Eubacteriales bacterium
ATATATAGTTATAATCATTTATTATAGGAGGATAGTACAAATGTTTCTATTTGTTATATACTTGCAGTAATTTTAATATCAAAAGAAACTGAATATTATTTTTGGGGAATTTTAGCCTCTATTGTTAGAGTAATTGGAGTAAATATGGCAAACATTAGAAGAAAATTTGAAGAAAACCCTGTAGACTCTCAATATATTTTCACAGAAGTTAGAGTAGGTTATAGAATTATAGATGAAAACTAAAAAGAAGCAGATAAAAATTTCTGCTTTCTTTTTTTATTACAATATATATGATAAATTTAAAATGGCATTACAAATTTGAAACTTTTTTTAATTTTTTGTTTTCTTCCACATTAAAAATAACAGTTTTCTTTGGTGCTACTTCAAATTCCTCTACATCTACCTTTTGAAATATTGTATCAATAAAATAATCCATTAAAGTAACCTTTCTTCTAAGATTTTTCTCTGCATATTTTAAAGAACTTTTATCTATATTTTTATACATTACTTTTTTCATATTATTTTTTCTCCCTTCATAAATTAATTTTTACTCTAAATAGTATTTCACTTTTAGAAAAATTATGTTTATTCTCTCTTTATTTCTTAAATAAATTATACCTTATTTTCTATTATTTGTAAATCGTTTCCTGTAATATTTTTATTTAAATTTATTTTTATTTAAACTTTTATAGGTTTTAAAATAATAGCCTTCAAAGGCTTCTGGAAAATCAAATTTATGAATCATTTTGTTTAAAATATTAATAGGTATTGTTCTCTCTCTTTTTTTATTTCTTTTTAACAATTCTTTATAACTAGCTTCAACATATATAATTTCTACCTTTGCACCATAGGACGAAAATAAATCTATAAGTTTTTTTCTTGTTTCTGCTACTAAATTTGTAGCATTCCATACAAAGGAAGTTTTTTCTCTTAAGTATTTTTTAGCTCTTTCTTTTCCTATATTTGCTACCTTTCCTGAGTTTTCTTTTGGTGATATATTAAACTCTTCTCTTATATCATCTAAAGAAATCACTTCTGTTTCTTTGAAGTTTTCTTTTATATAGGTATCTTTTCCTGCTAGAGGAAGACCACACATAATTGTAACTTTAAATGAAGTTACATCAAAAACTTCATCTTTATACCATATATTATTATCTTTAAAATATTTAAATCTTGTGTATTCATTAAAAAATTTAATTTTTTTATAAAAGCATCCTATTTCTATGGAGTATTCCTTAAAATATTCTACTTTACTTAAAATAAGCTCTTTATCATAACATTCTCTTCCTAGTGCATCAGCTTTAGAGAGCATATATAAAAGTTTCATATTCAAACATTCGCTTGCTTTTATTAGTTCATAATCTATAGAGTTTTTTTCTAAAAATACAAGAGGAAGTCCATGGTATTTTATAAGAGAAGCAATTTGTTCTCTCATTTCTAATGAAATATTAAATTTTTCTTCATATTCTTTGTAGCATATTTCTCTAAAGGCTTTTGCTCCTCTTACTGCATGTTTAGGTGATACAATTTCATTATTCTCAATTTTTGTACATGTTATTTTTCCTATATCATGAAATAAAGCTGACATATATAAAATTATTTTTTCATTAAAAGAAAGTTCTTTCCATTCCTTCATTTTTATTATTTCATTACATACATTTTGGGTGTGAATAAAAACATTTCCTTCTTTATGGTGCTTAGGGTTTTGAGGTATTTCTTTAAGGGAGTATATTATTTCAAAGTTTTTTACAATATTATCAAATTCAAATCCTTCTTTAAATATTCTTTCCATAAATTTTACTCCTTATACATATAATCAAAAATATTAATTCCTTCTTTAAGCTTATTAGGAATGATTGGTCTTTTTACCCAATGAGTTTCAGAATCTAATATGGTATTTAAAAAAGAACTTCTTACATATTTAAATCTATCAATTACTTCCTCTTCATTTTCTACCTTAATATATATTCCTTCCATTAAATCTGTAGTATCTGTTTGTTTTTCTACTAATTCATAATTTAAACCATATTCTTCACATTGTTTTTTTAATGTTTCTTTACATTTATCTGATTTAAAATTAGATTTTTTAAGAAGGGAGGTAATTTCTTTAATACTTTTAATTTTTCCTTCATAAAGAACTAAAACTGAAGTTATAAAATCATATTCCTTAAGTAATTCTCTTCTTTTTTTAGTACTTAAAAATTTATTTTCCTTTTTATCATAAATATCAAACTCCATAAAATAATGAGTAAGATTATCATAAAAAACTGTATGCTTTGCATAAAGCCATTCTCCATACATTATATATCTATCTTTTAAAAGCTCATATAACTGGCTTTTAAAGGAATTTGCCCACATTTTAAATAAAGAAAATTGCTTTTCTCCATAGCTACCATTTAAAAAGTGGCCTCTACTTTGAAGAAGAAGATTTCCATTTTCATCAAAGCTTATTCCAGAATTTGCACCATCTACTTTTTCTTCTAATACAACATACTTTCCCTTTATATAATCAAATTTAACACTTTTTAAATCTTCATCACCCTTTTGAAGTCTTGAACCTTCAATATGTCTTGTTCTTGGGTATTTATATATTTTTTCCATATATTTTCATCATCCTTTTCTAATTTATTTAGCACAAAAAAAGTGCTATGAAATAACTTTTCACAGCACAAATAAACCAAAAAAGATATGAATTTTTTGGAAAATAATTGCTATAAAAAGTATATTCTAAAAAAGTGTAAAACAAACCAATTGTTTAAAAAGAATAAATTTAAACATCCTAACTAAAACTACTTTATTTTTAAAAATAGCTATTAAAATACTAAAATTAATCTTTAATTTTTAACACTTTTATTTTTATTGCTCTTTTTTTAAGCAATAAAGGTCTTCTAAAAATTAAGAACAACCTAGAATATACAAATTACATAATTATCTTCCTTTCAAAACTATTTTCTTTATAATAACACTTATTATATTTTTTGTAAATACCTATGGAGAAGTTGTTAGTGTTACTGGAGATGGTATAAATGATGCTCCAGCTCTTACTAAAGCAGATGTTGGTATTGCAATTTTAATGTGAATATCTTTTTACAAAAAAAATATAGGATAAACTTTCAATAGTATATCCTAGAAAACATTCCATATTTCTTCTTTTTATTTATATTTTTTATAAGTTTAAGATTA